>JASHRB010000563.1 GCA_030037575.1 Candidatus Sulfotelmatobacter sp.
GGGATGCATGGTCATCAAGGCCAACGGCTACGCTGTCTGGGAGTTGTTGCAGCGCGAGTTTGACCGCCGCTTCAAAGCCACGGGTCACCAGAACATGTATTTTCCTCTGCTGATTCCGCAAAGTTTTTTACATAGGGAGGCGGAACACGTCGAAGGGTTTTCGCCTGAATTGGCAGTGGTAACGCTGGCCGGCGGCAAGCAACTGGACGAGCCCTATGTGATTCGGCCGACGTCGGAGACGATCATCGGTCACTTCTTCGCCAAATGGATCAAGAGCTGGCGCGATCTGCCGGTGCTGGTAAACCAGTGGGCCAACATCATTCGATGGGAGTTGCGCACCCGCATGTTTCTGCGGACCACAGAATTTCTCTGGCAGGAAGGCCACACCGCGCATTCCAATCACGACGAGGCCGTCGAGGAAGTGCGGCGCATGCTGGACACCTACGCCGAGGTGGCCGAGGAGGTAATGGCGGTGCCGGTCGTCAAGGGCGTGAAGACCCAGTCGGAGAAGTTCGCCGGCGCCCTGGAAAGCTATTGCATCGAAGCCATGATGCAGAACGGCTTCGCCTTGCAGGCCGGCACCAGCCACGATCTCGGACAGAACTTCGGCAAAGCGTTCGACGTTCGGTTCCAGAACAAGGAAGGTCAGCTCGACTTTGTCTGGCAGACCAGTTGGGGCGTGAGCACGCGCCTGATCGGTGGGCTGATCATGAGCCACTCCGACGACCGGGGTCTCGTGCTGCCGCCGAAGCTGGCGCCTACGAAGGCCGTGATGGTTCCGATCTATGGCCGGGACGGCGGGAAGGATCGCATACTCGAAGCTGCGCATCGCATCGCCAGAGAGGTTGGGGCAAAGGTGGACGACCGCGAAGGCCAGACTCCCGGCGCGAAGTTCTTCCATTGGGAGCGTCGCGGCGTGCCGGTTGTTCTCGAATTCGGACCACGCGATCTGGCCTCGGGCAGCATCGTGCTCAAGCGGCGCGACACCGGTGGCAAGCAGCCGATGGCACAAGCCGAACTCGCGGAGAAGCTGCCCGCGCTTCTGGGTGAAATGCAAAAGAACATATTTGACGCCGCCAAGCAGCGATTAACCAGCAATACCGTGCTGGCCAACTCGATCGGCGAAGTGGAGTCGATCCTCAAGGATGTCACGGCCGAAAAAGGTGGCGGCAAGTTCGTCATGGCGCATGTGAAGGATGATCCCCGCTGCGACCTGCGGGTGAAAGAGCTCAAAGCCACGATCCGCTGTATTCCTCTGGTGGACGAATATGACGGTCCGGGCAAGTGCATCGTCACCGGTGAACCGGTCGACCGGCGCGCGCTGATCGCCAAGGCGTATTAAGCACAAACCATACGCTGGGGATTTTGCTTCGAGCGCACCGTCGGCGAGCAGAAAGTACTCGGGTGCCTGCGGTTGCCGGTCAACCGCCAACCACGCCGAATCACAGATTATGCGCCCCATAAGCGACCGGGCGATTGAGGGCTCATGCAGGATGGGGTTATCCGGCAAGCGCAACGCCGGGGATGGCTACGCAGACCTTTTATTCATAACGCAACGCCGCCATCGGGTCTATCTTTGTGGCTCTGCGGGCTGGTAGCCAGCAAGCCAGCACCATGACAGAAATCATGATCCAGGGGACGAAGCACAGAACCAGGGGATCGTTGGCACTCAACCCATATAGAAAACTGGCCATGATCCGCCGCAGGAAAAACCCTCCGATCACGCCGATGATCGACCCGACGACTGCCAGCCTTGCGCCCTGTTGAAGTACGAGGCGCAGAACATCGCGTGAACTTGCGCCGAGCGCCATGCGGATGCCGATCTCACGAGTGCGCTGAGCCACAGCGTATGCCATGACCGAATAAACTCCGACCGCGGCCAGAGTTAACGCCAGAAAGGAGAATCCGGCGAGGAGCAGGAGATCGAAATTACGCAAAGAATCGGAATCCGCCAGCATTGATTCCATTGTTTTTGCGTCATAGACGGGGGCTTCCGAATCGATGTCTGCGACCGCTGTGCGAATGGAACGAAGCAGGGCTTTTTGCTCCACACGGCTGCGCGCTGCGATTCCCATGCTGGCCTCAACGCGGGAACGCATCGTATCGGGGACCTGGGTGTAGGGATAATATGCCGTTGGCTCGATGGCCACATCTCGACCCCAGTGGCGAACGTCGGCTGCCACTCCGACGATGACGCACCACCAACTGCCGGCGAAGCGGGGCTTGATCTGCTTGCCGACCGCGCTTTCACCCGGCCAATATTTGCGGGCGAAGCTTTCGCTTACGATGGCTACAGGCGAGGAACCCGCCCTGTCCCCCTCATCGAACGTGCGCCCCTGAAGCAGGGTTATTTGTAGCGTGCGAAAATAGTCCCCGCCAATGGCCCGATATCGAGTGACAATCTCGCCATAGACTGAAGCGGGTGTTTTGCCTTCCGTGTCAATCGGCATGGAAGGGTCGGTGCCACTCAGAGGAAAATCACGAGCCACCGCTGCCGATTCCACGCCCGGCAGCGCGCGCACCCGCTCGACCACATCGTGATAGAACTCGGGAATCCGGGATCCGGTCAGTTGCGAAGGCGCGGCAATGCGGAAGGTAAGCACATTCTCCGGGGCAAAGCCGAGCTTTGCGTTTTTGAGAGACCACAGGCTCCTCAGTGCCAGGCCAGTTCCGATCAGAAGAATACAAGCAAGCCCGGTCTCGGTGATGACCAGAATAGAACGATGGCCGAATCCGCGGCCGGTCGAGCGGCCATGCTCCCGCAGGCCATCGTTCACATCAATACGGGTGGCCTCAATCGCCGGCGCAAGTCCAAACAGAATGCCAACCAGCGCTGAAACCAGAAGGGAGTACGCCAGGACCGTGCCATCGATGTTGGTCTGTTCAATACGCGGAAGCGCGGGCGGATGGATTGCCAGGGCAGCACGCAGCAAAACCAAGGCAAGGGAAACACCGGCTGCGCAGCCCGCTCCCGCCAGCAGCACGCTTTCGGTCAGTAGTTGACGGATGATGCGCAACGGAGAAGCACCAAGCGCGGTGCGGACGGCCATTTCACGCTGCCGGAACGCTCCCCGGGCAAGCAGGAGATTGGCCACGTTGGCGCAGGCAATCAGCAGAACGAAACCGACGCAACCCATCAGCATGAGCAGCGCAGGCCGCACATCGCGCGTGAATGCGTCGTTGAGCGTCTCGAGATAAAGACCGAAGCCCAGGTCTCCGCTTGGGTCCTGTCGATGCAGGCGGGCAGCCACGCCATCCAGCTCACTGCGTGCCTGTCTAAGGCTGAGCCCATCGGGCAATCGGAGGTAGCCACTCAGCCAGTGAAAATTAGGCGATGCACCGACCCCGCTCCCAGGCTGAAGTTTTAGCGGCGTCCACAACAATTCCTTGCCGTCAAAGCCGTTAAACCCGGCAGGCATGACACCGACCACCGTATAGGGCGCTCCATCGAGCCGAATGGACTGGCCGACAATGTCGGGATTCGCGCGATAGCGGTTCTTCCATAGTGCGGAACTGAGCACAACAAAGTTGCCCGCTCCTGCCACGTCTTCTCCCGGGGAAAAGAATCGACCGAGAATCGGTTCAAGGCCAAGCGTCGGCAGCCAGTCATAAGAAATCTCGCCGCCCGGCACGCGCTCAGGCTGAGTTCCGGCACCGCTGAGGTTGAACTCCCAGGAAACGTGCGCCCCCATTCGGGCCAGCAGCCCGCCTTGCTGTTTCCAGTCCAGAAAATCCTGCGTGGAGAAGAGATTGTTGTTCCCGTTTGGCTGGCGCTGCGAAACAACCACCAGTCGACTCGAATCCCGAACGGGCCACGCTTTCAAGAGGACGGAGTGAATCACGCTAAACATCGAGGTGTTGGCGCCAATTCCCAGAGCAAGTGTGAGCACCGCCGCAGTCGTGAAGCGCGGCGACTTGGCAAGCGATCGGATTCCGAAACGGATGTCCTGCAGCCATCTGTCCATATGGAAACACCTCTTGCAGAGCAGACGTTAATAGACACTTCTGGTACGCATAGGCGCAGCGGAAACTTTGACGGAGGCCGTTCAACAACAGGATGCCAAAGGCTAGAGGGCATTTCAACCCATGAAAACGGGGCCAAACATTTCATTGAGGTGCGGGGCATGTTGGGGGCCCAACAAGAAACCGACAAGTACGTTCCGATCACTTCCCGATTGCTGGTCAGCCCGCAATGCAAAAGTCAATCTGCCGCCGGCAGCGAGGCGAAGGCTGCCGATGGTCGCTGGCACGCCGGCTGTGGTGCGGTCATTCCGAGCGCAGAGCTTGCATGACATCGACCCGCGCAGCTCGCGCTGCGGGCAACACCGAGGCAACCACCGCGACCGCCATCAAGGCGAACGCGGAAACGACCACCGGCAAAGCGCCTGGCATCGTGATCTCCCCAAGAAACCTACCCGCCAACAGCGCGAGCATGAACCCGAGCGCCGCGCCCGCAACTACGCCAGACCCAGCCATCATTGCTCCTTCCGCAATCACACCGGTCAAGAGTTGTCGAGGGTGCGAACCGACTGCCAGGCGGATGCCAAATTCACGGGTGCGCGCACTTACGGAAAATGCGAGCACGCCGGCCACACCCACGATCGCGATGGCCAACGCGACCGCGGCAAATCCGCCGAAGACAATTGTGTTGAGCCGATCGGGAGTGAGCACTTCGGCGCGAATGTCTTCGAGCGTAGCGGCGTGCTCGACCGGTTGGTCAACCGACAGCTCGCGCACAATGCGGGTGACAGGCGTGACCAGTGGGTAGGGATCCGTACGAGTGTGCACGAACAGCCGCCCACCCAAGATGTCCACGCCGTTGTCGGAAAGGCTATCCGGCACCTGACCAAACGGGTGATAGATGGTGGGCGCTGCGCCGGGGACGATGTGCTCGTCATCCACGTCAGCCGCGACCCCAACAACTCTGCGCGGCCCCTTGCTTATGCCGACGAAGTCGGTCACCGGATCGGTCCACATGATGTGCCGATTGAGCGGATCTTGGCCGGGAAACATCTGCTGCGCGACACTTTGGCTGATGATCACCACAGGCTCGCCGCCGCGCCGGTCATCATCGTTGAAGTCCCGGCCTTCCAGGATGGGCACGCCGAGTGCCGCAAAAAATCCCGGCGAAACTGCGCGAAATTGTGCCAGAGGATCCTCTTCGCGACTGCCTTTCACGTGACCTTCGCCAGTGAATTCAAATCCCGGACCGAAGGCGCCCGCGTCTCGCCAGGGCACGCTGGTTCCTTCCGCGACCCCGTCCACTCCCGGAAGTTCCTTGATGCGGCGCATGGCTTCCCGATAGAAATTGATGATCTGATCCGGAGTCTTGCCATAAGACATGACCGGGACATCGATGGCCAATACGCGGTGGGTGTCGAAACCGGTCTGCGTGGATTGTAGCGTGAGCAGCGTTTTGATCAGCATGCTGGCTCCAGCCAGCAGGATGAAGGAGGCCGCAATCTGCGTGACCGCGAAGATGCGGAGTCGACGTTTCGTCGCGCCTGTGATCCGCACTCCTCCGCTGCTCAGGCTGACGCCTTGCGAAGTGTTGGCTGCGGGTAGCCGCGGAACAAAGGCCAGGAGCACGGCCGCCATGATCGCCAGGCTCGCGCCGAGCCAGAGCATGCTCGAGTCAACTTTCAAGTCGAGAGCGCGTACCGAGAAGCGCGAAGCATACCCAGCCAGAACCTTCACCATCGGACTTGCAGTGACTACCCCCAGAATCGCTCCTGCGCCGCAGAGCAAGAGGCTTTCCGCCAGGAGCAGGCGGCGCAGCCTGCCTGGGCTCGCGCCCAGCGCGGTACGCACCGCCAATTCCGCTTCGCGGCGCACGGTCCGAGCCAGAATCAGATTGGCAACATTACAGCAGGCGATAATGAACACCAGCCCGGCGGCAGCCAGCAGCACCAGCAGCACGGTGCGAGCCCCCGACGTGATCTCATCGCGCATGAGCTTCGCATCAATGGTGAATCGCCCGCTGACCGGATAGGCTTCCGGGTGAGCTCTCTTCATCGCCGAGTATGCCGACCGCAACTCGGCTCGAGCTTGATCGAGGGTCGCTTCGGGGGCCAGACGCCCAAACAATTCCGTCATCCGATGAACACGGCCGGTGACCATGGTCGCGGAGAGATGATGCGGGCTGGTTACAACGTTCGCGATGAGCTCGGTGTCCGCTGGGTAGGGAACCGAAGGCTCCAGCACGCCTACGATGCTGGCGGTTCGTGTATCCAGGCGAACCTGCTTCCCGATCACGGATGGGTCGCTGTGCAGCACGGCGGTCCAGAAGCGGTAGGTAAGCACCGCAGCGCCTGCGGCATTGGGGCCATCATCGCGCATGTCCAGCAGCCGGCCCAGCACGGGGCGTAAGCCCATGACCTTGAAGTAGGAGCCGCCGACAACGCCGGCGCGAACTTCACGCGGCTCACCCAGCCCAATCATCGTGAACCCGATTGTCGAAAAGTCGCCAAACTCGGCGACCGATTTCACACTGGCGCGCAAGTCCTGTATTTCGGGCACAGAAAAACGGTCGTTTGGGGCTCCGATGCCCGGGGCGCTCTGTCGAATGTAAATCAGGCGATCTTCGTCGCGGTTGACCAGCGGCCGCAGCAGGACGCCGCGCACAAGGGTAAACATAGCCGCATTGGCGCCGATGACGAGAGCCAGCGTGAGGATTACGGCGCACGCCAGCCCGGGAGTGCGCGCCAACGAGTGCACCGCAAATCGGAGATCACGGACAAAGGACATGGTTCCCCCCACTTCCGGCAAGGCAGCTGCGCTGCCGCCACGTTCGATGTCACATTGTAAGTCACTTTGGGTGTTGAGCTCATACTCCCTGCCCGGCATCGAACCATGACGCGGTCCGGGCGTCGACCGCTGCTTCTTAGCTGGCGAGCGTTCGGAGACCATTGACGCCTCCCCCGGCTGAGTTCCCGCGAGCCCGTTACGATCACTCGAAGGGGGCGCTCTCTCACACTGCATCGATTGATTCGCACTAGGCTTCCGGTATCGCGGGGCAGCCGGGAAACTCCTTCAGGTAGGTATTGCCGATGTACCCGAGGTATTTGATTCCGATTTCGTTGGTGAAGAATCCGTCCGCCGTGTACTTGCGCAACGTCGAGAAGAACTCGACACCAGGGCTGAGCCCGGGATCTTTCCCTGCGTTCTTGCGGAACGCGATGAGATCCAGCATTTCTGTCCTCTGCGCCGAAGCACATTGCAGGTAGGTCTGCCCGTAGCGCTCCCTGCAGGTCGCGTCAAGCCACATGATCCCGCCCCCGAACTGAAGTTGCAGATCTCTGTTTTCGCTTGTGAGCAAATCAATGAATTCGGGCGCGCCCGCTTCTACCGCGCCTCCGCTTTCCTGGTCGGGCGGAATGATCGTCTGGCACAAGGCCCGCAGCGTTTTGTATTGATGGTCGGGGAAAAACCTAGGTGCGTATTCTCCGCAGGAGGAT
>JASHRB010000564.1 GCA_030037575.1 Candidatus Sulfotelmatobacter sp.
AATCGGAGTCGAACTGCGCAATCAGTACGTGCTGGGATATCGTCCCAGTAAAATCGTACGCGACGGCAAATGGCGTAAGATCAAGGTAAAGTTACTGCCGCCGAAAGGATTGCCGCCGCTCCGAGTGTATGCCAGGACGGGATATTACGCCCCAGAAGAATAGATTAAGCGCGTGTTTGGGCTTCCTTCTTGCCTGCGCTGCGCTGGCTGGTGTGCCGGTGTGCTGTGCGGCCGGGGACGCGCAGACGCAGCCAACTCCTCAGGCGAATTCAACGCAGGGCTCGCAAAGCCAGACCGAACACTCCTCCTCGCCGGCCAGTTCCAGCCAGCAACCTGTGCCTAACGACAATGGGACCTTTGTTATCCGCAAAGATGTCGACGAGGTGCTGCTCCACGCCACCGTGGTCGACGACAAGCAACGCATTGTCACTGATCTGACAAAGAGCGATTTCACCGTTCTTGAAGATGGCAAACCACAAACGATCCTTTCTTTCCATCACGAAGATATTCCCGTGGCCATGGGAGTGGTGATCGACAATTCCGGCTCGATGCGCGAAAAGCGAGCCAAAGTGAACCAGGCCGCGCTGAATCTGGTGCGCGCGAGCAATGTGCAGGATGAAGTGTTCGTGGTGAACTTTAACGATGAGTATTATCTCGACCAGGATTTCACCAATGACCTGCTGAAATTAAAAGAGGCGCTGGAAAAGATAGATGCCCGCGGCGGAACAGCGCTATATGAAGCCGTGGTTGCGTCCGCAGATCACTTGGCAAAGGACGCGCGCTTGGAGCGCAAAGTTTTGTTCGTGGTTACCGACGGAGAAGACAACGCCAGCCGCGAATCGCTCGAGGAAGCGGTGAAGCAGTTGCAGGAAGAGAACGGCCCTTCGGTCTATACAATCGGTCTTTTAGGAGATGAAGAACATCCCAGGCGGGCGCGAAGAGCATTGGAGATTATCGCGCAGCGGACGGGCGGGCTGGCGTTTTTTCCGAGGACGCTCGACGAAGTTGACGAGATCAGCAAGCAGATCGCTCACGACATTCGCAATCAATACACCATCGGTTACAAGCCGACAAATCCGAAATCGGCTGGCGGTTTTCGTCAGATCAAAGTGGAGGCCAAGGCAAAGGGCCACGGCAAGTTGATGGTAAGAACCAAGAGCGGCTATTACGCGACCACGCAGATGGCAGCGGTCGGAGCAAACTGAACATAACCTGGTTTCAGGGTTTCAGGTCAGTACCCCCGGGATCCTTCCTCGTAGAAACCCTCAATTACGGGATTCGCTGCGAAGGGCACACCGACTGCAATTGCTGTTCTCGAGCGACCGCGTGACTGTGCCGTAAATATCTCCGCCCAGGACGAGAGTCAGTTCGACGATGCCTCGAAACATGGGGTGCGCTCGAGACAACGGTTTCTTTAGATGGATTCCGGCAATTTGATCGAAGACTTGAGGGTGGCGAGGCGCGCGCCGGGTGACCGTAGCAACTGCCTGTCCGGGGGTTTCCCGCGCCATGTTTGACGCTGGCGAACATGCGCCTTTACCCTGTATCGTGCCCTTGAAAAACTCCCTGGCGTCCCAGCTTGATGTTGCCGACGACGTTACGCAACTGGTCGGCGGAACTCCCATGCTCCGGTTGAAGCGCCTGGTTCCGCCCGGAGCAGCCGACGTTTTCGCGAAACTGGAGTACTTGAATCCGGGCGGAAGTGTAAAAGACCGTGCTGCTATTGGGATCATCCGCAGAGCCGAACAAGAACGAAAGCTTGCGCCGGGGGGAACCATAGTCGAAGCCACCGCGGGAAATACGGGAATCGGATTGGCGCTGATCGGCGTGAATCGCGGATACAAAGTGAAACTGTTTGTGCCGGAGAATTTCTCGCAGGAAAAAGTGATCATCATGCGAGCGCTGGGCGCCGAAGTCGAGCGCACACCGGATCATGAGGGCATGGCCGGGGCGATCCGGCGGGCGAAAGAACTGGTGGAGAGAGATAAGAACGCGTTCATGGCTGCACAGTTCGAAAATCAGGCCAACCCTGACTACCATTACGAGACAACTGCCGCAGAGATATTCGAGCAGATGAGGGGCAAAATTGACGCAGTTGTCCTGGGCTGCGGAACTTGCGGAACCTTCAGCGGAATAGCTCGCTATATGAAACAGCGTCTGGCAAACGTGTTGGCCATTGCCGTCGAAACGCAAGGATCGGTGCTCGGAGGCGGCGAACAGGGGCCGCATAAAGTGGAGGGGATTGGCGCAAGTTTTATTCCGGCGACATTCGATCGATCGGTATGCGATGAGATTGTTGCGGTGAACGACGCGGAAGCGTTCGCGACTGTGAAACGCCTTGCCGCCGAGGCCGGTGTGCTCGCGGGATCGAGTGGAGGCGCTGCCGTTTTTGCCGCGCTGAAAATCGCACAGCGGCTGGATGCAGGCAAGCGAGTGGTGACGATTGTTCCGGATTCGGCGGAGCGGTATCTGTCTAAAAAGATCTTTGAGGGCGGGGTGTGAATATTTGACCAAGAAGAAACAACCCGGATTCGCCACGCGCGCCATTCACCATGGACAAGAGCCCGATCCGCTAACGGGCGCGGTGAATGTTCCCATGTATTTGAGTTCGACCTACGTTCAGCAGGGAATCGGCGAGAATAAGGGCTACGAGTATTCGCGCGGCTCGAACCCCACTCGAGCGCGGCTCGAAGAAAACTTAGCCTCGCTCGAGGGCGGAGTTGCGGCGAAAGTTTTCGCGAGTGGCATGGCGGCAATCAACGCGGTCGCGTCGCTGCTTGCATCGGGCGACCACATAGTTTGCGGTAATGATCTCTATGGCGGCACGCCGCGGCTGTTCAATCAGGTCTTGAGCCGGTACGGGCTCGAATTCTCCTACATCGATACCTCGGACGCAGCGAACGTCGATCGCGTCATTCGCAAGACCACGCGCATGGTCTATGTCGAGACGCCGACGAACCCGTTGATGCGGTTAAGCGACCTGGGTGCGATCAGCAAGATTTGCCGGCGCAGAAAAGTCGATCTTGTTGTCGACAACACGTTCATGTCGCCATACTTCCAGCAACCGCTGACGCTCGGTGCCGACATGGTGGTCCACTCGACCACAAAGTTTCTCAACGGCCACAGCGACGGCCTCGGCGGCGCGGTGGTGTGCAGCAAGCCAGAGCAAGCCGAACAGCTTGCATTCTTGCAAAAAGCTGCGGGTGCGATTCTTGCTCCCTTCGAGTGCTGGCTGCTCTTGCGCGGCGTGAAAACGCTGGCCGCACGTATGGAGATTCACGATCGAAATGGCCGCGAAATCGCCGGGTTTCTGGCGAATCATAAAAAGGTCAAGAAGGTCTTTTATCCTGGTCTCGCTGATCATCCGCAGCACGAATTGGCAAAGCGGCAGATGAGCGGATTCGGTTCCATGATCACTTTCGAGACCGGCTCGCTTAAAAATGCCAACCAGATGTTGAAGAAGCTCACCGTCTGCTCGCTCGCCGAATCTCTCGGGGGAGTCGAGACATTAATTTCTCATCCGGCAACCATGACTCACGCCGCTCTCGGCGAAAAAGGGCGCAAAGCCATCGGCATCACGGATGGCATGGTGCGGATTTCGGTTGGCATCGAGAATGTCGAGGACATTCTCGCGGACTTGGTTCAGGGCCTGGCCAGTATTTAGGCGGTTGTGTTTTCCGCCTTTTCGGGTGCTACACTCGGCGGCTTATGGCGTACCAGATGCGTCTCCTTGGTTTGCGTACAGCCAGTTGTGTTGCCCTCTCCGGCCTGTCCACATTCTGTTGGTCACGGCAGTTCGGTTCCTTTGAGCGCGGCCGGGTTCAAACCA
>JASHRB010000565.1 GCA_030037575.1 Candidatus Sulfotelmatobacter sp.
TTATACTGATCGACGGCTTCGAGCAGGATTTTGTCGTCATCGAAGCGGCGGCCCATCTCGACGAGAATTTCGGCTACCGCGACTACGCTGGGATCCGCTTTGCTCGAGCTTGGAGCGCCGTTGTACACCGCGCGATAGCCGTTCAAGACGCGCTGATAGTCGCGGCGAGTGCGCTCGGCCGGGGGCATTCCGTTCAAGGCTTCGCGCAGGCGCTCGGCCGCGGCAAAATGCTCGCGCGCCCAGGAGTCGCTGTGATGCGCGCGGGCCTGCGCGCCAGGCGCGATTGCCCCCAACACGGCGCACACAGCCAACGCCGGCCACAGATTACGCTGGCGCAATGAGCTTCTCAAGACTTCAGCCCGTGCCTTCGTTCCCGCTTCTTAAACCAGTGGATGAAGCTACCGAACCGGGATGCCCGAGAGATGAATAAACAGATGCCGCAAAATTACTCGGTGTTGCTGATGTAAAGCAGGCCGCGCGCATCCCGTTGAACCGTAACGGGATCACGCGAGGCGCCGGTATTGAAAGCGAAGCCTCCGTAATACAAGCTGGTGATGCGCCGCACATAGTTCTGGGTTTCGGCGTAGCGCGGAATGCCTGCGCTGCGCGCGACTGCTCCGGCGCCGGCATTGTAAGCGGCCAGGGTCAACTGGATATCGCCGCCATAGTTCTCGAGAAGCTGTTTCAGGTGACGAACGCCGGCATCGATGTTTTGCTCGGGATCGAAGGGATTTCTCACCTTCAGCTGGCGTGCGGTGGAGGGCATAAGCTGCATCAATCCCATTGCTCCCTTGCGCGAAACCGCATTGGGATTGAAATTCGATTCGACCTTGACGACCGCGCGCACCAGGTTGGGGTCGACGTTGTGCCGAGCGGCGGCCTGTGCGATGGCTGCGTCGATATCGGCGGGCGACGCCGGCGTGGTGCGAGCATTTGCCTCCAGAAGTTTGGCGTTCGCCGATTGGGCCGACTCGCGGCCAAGATATTGATTGACCTCCGCCGCGGCCGAACGCGCCGCCTGCATGATTGCCGCATTGGGCGGAGGCACAGCCTTCCAGCGATTGTCCTTCGTGCTCCAGTACATCAGGTTGCGCCGGGGGGTTGGCGGCTCCCGACGCGGGACCGCCTTCTGTGGCCCGTCGTTGACGTAAATCGTGCGGCCGTTCACATCGGTCGCAGTGATCGGGGCCGAGCCGTCGCCGCCTTCGGCGGCGCGCGCCCAGGATGCGAGGGAAACAGAGGTCGCGGCTACGGTGCTGACCATCAGGACGATTTGCAGGCGCTTTCGCATACCGGGTCTTCCCGCTGGGGCAGACTTCCCCCTCGTTTCTTGCTACCCGGAACCTGACGGAGAATTTCTACAGCCAGAGTAGCTCAATTATAGGCGGTAGCAGAGGCTGGAGCAATCTAACTGAAGGACGTAGAACCACCAGAGTAATCGAAGCAAGTGATTGAAAATAGGAGCTTTACTTTGCAGCCATGATTACCAAGGCTTTAGCTCGCCCGATCCGGCGACAAGCCCAAAGCGTCGAGCGATAGCGAGCGGAGAAGATTGCGGCGCATGCCGCGTTCGACCTCGGCCAAGCGGTCGCTCAGTTCGCAGATTTGGGCGAAATCGGCGGCTGCGAACATCTTTAGGAGCTGGCTTTGGATATCCGTATTGCGGATCAGGCCGCGCCGGCCGGAATGAATCAGCACCAGGTCGCGAATGAGGGAGTAGAGGGTGCGAATGAGTTGCTCGGTTTTATCGCGTCCTTCGGGGCCGGCGCGGTAGGTTTCGGTGATCCTGAAAAGCTGGCTGTGCTCTCCTCCCAGCAGGGCCGAGTTGAGGATGGCAAGAGCATCGGCACGGGCGGCGACATAGCCTTCGAGATCGAAGCTGCGGGCGCGACCCAATGCCCCGTCGGAGAGGCCGGCGACCAGGGCTCGTTGCGGCGCTTTCCATTCCGGGCGGTGGTTGGCCAGATACCGGTCGATCTCCTCAACCGGGAGTGCTTCGAGGGGAAAAAGCATGCAGCGGGAACGCATGGTCGGGAGGAGTTCTCCGGCGTTGTCCGACAGCAAAAAGATGGTGGCGAACTGGGGCGGCTCTTCCAGGACTTTGAGCAGCGCGTTGGCCGCCTCCTTCATGAAAGCCGAGTCGGTGAAGATGTAAACCCGCTGGCGCGCTTCGGCTGGGCGAAAGTAGATGGTCTCGATGACCCGCCGAACCTGATCAACTTTGATCATCATCTGCGGAGGGTCGGGAGGGATGATGAGCACGTCGGGATGGGTCTGAATGAAAAGGCGGGTTTCTTTTTTGTCGGCTTCGCGCAGCACGTCGCGAGCTTCCACCGCTTGGGCGCAGCCTGCCTCGAGGTCGCCGGATTGCGCGATGCGGCGGCAGTTCGCGCATTGGCCGCAGAAATCGGGTAAGCCGTCGGTTTCCCTAGGCGAAAGGCAGTTCAATGACTGCGCCAGCATCAGCGCAAGCGTATATTTGCCCGAACCGCGGACCCCGGAAAGAATGACTGCATGCGGAAAGCGGTTGCGCGCCAGCATATCGCGCAGGCGGTGGAGGGTTGCGGTGTTGCCGTGGAAGCTGGAGAAGGACATGGGATCAGGAGCCGCACATCGAACCGACAGCAAAATCTACCACAGCCAGCGCAGAGCGTGCCGCCTCGCCACTGGACGGCTTCCTGCGCAAGCTGTGTCACCGCCTCAAAAATCAGGAAACCCCTGACAGAAGTTTCAGCTTTCGTTCGACCGCTTCGAGGATCTGCCGATGGGTCTCGGATGGCGTGCCCCGGGCGTCGATCACCATAATCCTTTGCCGCTCTCGGCTAGCAATCGCGCGATAGCCTTCATGCACGCGTGCAAAGAAAACCCGGTTCTGCTGCTCGAAGCGGTTTTCATCGGAAGAATGCTTAGCGGCACCCTGGTTCGGTCCTCCGGCGATGCGAGCCGTAGCGGCCTGATTGCGGCGACGCGCGCGCCCCAAGCTGATTGCCGGATTGGAATCGAGAAGGATGGTCAGATCGGGTTGCAGGTTTCCGCAAAGGATTCGGTGCAGCGTCAGAACCTTCTCGCTGCCGAGTCTGCGGCCGTAGCCCTGGTAGGCTTCCGTCGAATCGCTGAAGCGGTCGCAGACCACGATCTGGCCGCGATCGAGCGCCGGCTGAATTACCTCCGCAATGTGCTGCGCGCGCGCTGCGAACATCAACGCCATTTCGGCAGGGGGTGATAATCCTTCGGTTTTGGAATCGAGCAGAAGGCGACGAATTTTCTCTCCGGTCACGGTGCCGCCGGGCTCGCGGGTTTCCACCACCTTGTGGCCGGCACGCCGCAAAACTTCGGCCAGCTTGCGCAGTTGCGTGCTCTTGCCGGTTCCGTCGAGACCCTCGAAGGTCATGAACTTTCCGCGTCGCGACACCCCGGAATGATAGCAGCGCGGATGCGTCCCTGTACGGACGCTCTCATCGGCTGCTATAGTCTAGGGTTTGCCAAAACGAGAACCGGCTTCATCTTTCATCATGGGGGCCACAAAAAATGAGACTCTCTAAGGTTGGGGGAGTGGTTTGTCTTCTTTTCGTATGTATTCTTCCCGCATGGTCGGCCGCCGGGCCGACGGTCACGCTTTTCGTGGACGCCTCTGCCGCTCCCCGAAAAATCTTTCACGCCAAGCTAAAGATTCCGGCCAGTGGCGGGGATCTCACTCTTTATTATCCCCAGTGGATTCCAGGTGAGCACGCACCCGATGGGCCGGTGGTCGATCTGGCCGGGCTTATATTCCGCAGCGGTGACCGACGGCTGCAGTGGCGCCGCGATCTGCGGGATGGTTTCACGATTCACGTGGAGGTGCCGAGCGGCGCCAAGGAAGTGGATGCCGATTTAGATTTTCTTTCTCCGGCGACGTTCGAAGGCGGTTTTTCCGCCGGTTCGTCGGCCACAGACAAGCTGGCGGTGATCAGTTGGAATCAGGTTCTGCTGTATCCGAAAGGCTGGAAAGCCGACGAGATTACATACCTCGCCAGCCTGCAACTGCCCGCCGGCTGGAAGTATGGGACGGCCCTGCCGATTGAATCAACTTCCGTCCGGAACGGAATGACGCAGATCAAATTTCAGCCCGCTCCTCTGAATATGCTGGTCGATTCTCCGGTTATTTCGGGGGAGTACCTCAAGGTGGTGAAGCTGGCGGACGATCCGCCGACAGAAATGGACGTTGCCGCCGACAGCGAGGCCGCGCTCGACCCGCCGCAACTGGTCTGGGATCACTATAAAAACTTGGTGGAGCAGGCCAACAAACTTTTCGGAGCGCACCACTACCGCGATTATCACTTTCTTTATAGTCTCAGTGACCACGTGGCCCACTTCGGGTTGGAGCACCATGAATCCGACGACAGCCGCGTGGGGGAGCGCGGACTGGTCGACGAGACGGAGCGCAAATTGGAAGCCAGCCTTTTGCCGCACGAGTACGTACACTCGTGGAACGGAAAATACCGGCGGCCAGCGGACTTGACGACCCCGGATTACCAGCAGCCGATGCAGGACGATCTGCTGTGGGTGTACGAAGGCCTGACCAACTATCTGGGCACGGTGCTGACGGCACGCAGCGGATTGCTTACAGAACAGGAAGCGCGCGACGATCTGGCCCATACCGCCGCAGCGCTCGACCATACTCCCGGTCGCACCTGGCGCAATTTGCAGGATACGGCAGACGCCGCTCCCGAGCTCTATTTCGCTCCCAGCGCCTGGGAGTCGTGGCGGCGCAGCACGGATTTCTACGATGAAGACACGCTGAACTGGCTATGGGTGGATGTGATCATTCGCCAGCAGAGCAAAGGCAAAAACACCATCGACGATTTCTGCCATCTGTTCCATGGCCCGCCCAGCACGGGGCCGATGGTCAAGACCTATACCTTCGACGACGTGGTTAACACCTTGAACGAAGTCACGCCCTACGACTGGCGCGGGTTCTGGATGGAGCGGCTTACCAACCATGACCCCGGGGCGCCGCTGGGAGGCATCGAAGGCAGCGGCTGGAAGCTGGTTTACGACGACACTCCCTCGGAGCTGACGCGCGAGGCCGAGAGCAGCGAGCGTAGCATCGACGTGGAGGATTCCATTGGCCTGCGGCTCCGCGAAGATGGAATCATTACCGACACCATTGAGGGCTTGCCGGCCGCGGTTGCGGGAATTGGGCCGGGCATGAAGCTGATGGGCGTGAATGGCCAGAAATATTCCCCGCAAGTGCTTCGCGACGCGCTGAAAGCCGGCAAAGGCGGCGCTGGGCCGCTGGAGCTTCTGGTCGAAAATACCGATTACTACAAGGTGTACAAGGTCGATTACCACGGCGGCGAACGCTATCCGCACCTGCTGCGCGATGAATCGAAGCCCGACCTGCTGACGGAGATTTATACCGCGAAATAGGGATGGGAAGGGGCCAAGCTGTGACCATCGCACGCATCGGTTTTGCCAGGAGACGCCATTCATGAGCCGCCGGCGCAGCCGGTTTGTCTTCGCCATCCTATGGCTGGCAGTTGAGCCGGGCGCGCTGCAGTTGCTGGCGGCGCAAGCTCGGGTTTCGATTCTCGGGTTCACTCCCCGGGATGCCGCGCATGAAGCCGAGCTGGAAAGCAGGTTTAAGGCCATCCCCTCTCCCGATCAGGAGCGCCGCCAGCATCACATCTTCACCGCCGAACCGCACGTGGCCGGATCGGCGCGCAACAACGAGCTGGCCCGCTACATCGCCGACGAATGGCGCAATGAAGGATTGGAGGAGGTCGCGGTTCGGCGCTACGACGTCTACGGTTCCAATCCCAAATTCACTTCGCTCGAGATGGTCGCTCCCCGGCATTACCGCGCCAGCCTGCGTGAGATGCCGGTTCCGGGCGATCCCGATTCGAAGAACAAAAGCATAAGTTCGGCGTGGAGCGGAATGTCGGCGTCGGGAGAGGTAACCGCGCCGCTGGTTTACGCGCACAGCGGCAATCCGGAAGATTACGATCGGCTGCGCAACAACGGCATCAGCGTAAAAGGCAAAGTGGTGCTGGTGCGCTATTCGAATCCGTACAGCTATCGCGGATTCAAAGCGCTGACCGCGCAGCGGGAGGGGGCGGCGGCGATTCTGATCTACAGCGATCCGGCCGAAGACGGATATAAAAAGGGCAAGGTTGTTCCGAACGGGCCCTGGGGACCGGAATACCACATTCAGCGCGGCGCGATCACCTATGACTTCATGGTGCCGGGGGACCCGCTCACCCCCGGGTGGGCTTCGGTGCCCGGGGCAAAACGCATTCCGGTGGAAGAGGCGGTGTCCATCCC
>JASHRB010000566.1 GCA_030037575.1 Candidatus Sulfotelmatobacter sp.
AAAGCCGCGCTAGCTTCGCGCGGAATGGTGGCGTCGGCGACATTCGAGACGGCAATAGTCTTTACCCCGCGAGTGAGGGCTTCGCGCTGCGCGGCGATGGTATCGGCAGTTTCGCCGGACTGCGTAATGACCATGACAATCGGTTCAACAGTCCCGTGGGTCGAGCGATAGCAGTATTCGCTGGCATATTCCACGTCGACGGCGACGCCGGAAAGATCTTCGATCATGATCTCGCCGGCTAGGCCGGCGTGGCGGCTCGAGCCGCTGGCGGCGATGATCAACTTCTCGAACGTCAATAGCGAGCTTTCGAGGGCATGCAATTGATCGGGGAAAATAATGTCATGGTTGAGATGCTGATCGATGGTTTTCGCGATCGCCTTCGGCTGCTCGTAAATCTCGCGGCGCATGGCGTGAGAAAAGCCATCGGCGGTTAAGAGATTGGTTTGGCTGGCCTTCATGGTCGGCTGCGGGTGAGAGTAAATCATTTGCCGCGGCAGGAGCAAACGCGGACGGAGCCCTATTCTCTGGTCAGCCCGAACGGAGGGAGGAACCTAGGTTTTTGCTGGCGGCAGCAAGAGTCGAGATTCCAGGTTTTGCTCGACCGATAGCAGCCCATTACCCAAACGCCCGCCCACCTTGAGAAAGCAGCATCTCGCCTGATAACATTCGCGCTTTGCTTTGGAGGACTGATGCGAAGTGCGCTGATTTGCCTTTATGTTCTCGGTTTTCATGTTCTGGTTTTTGCTCAGCAGACCGTTCCCATCCCAATTCCAGCCAAGCCGCCAACGGCCGCTCCGGCTCAAGCGGCGCCCACCAGCTTTACCGAGGACCTTAAAACTCCGGCAACTTCACCGGAGGCAAAACTAAGGCAGATGTTTGAGCAGAAGATCGAAAGCGAGTGGGAAGCACTACAGAAGCAAGACAAGAAGGCATACGGCGATCTATTGGCGGATGACTATGAAGGCGTGGAAACCGACGGCAAGGGCGAGCGCACGAAGCTGCAAGCGGTAAACGAAGTGACCGAGGGCAATGTGTATACCTACACGCTCTGGGGATTCAAGCTCATTCCCATACAATCCGATGCGGCGCTGGCCATCTACGAGGTGACTATGGTATTTCCGCCGAAGTCGCCGGTGCGATTTTCTCGCTTGTACGTTGCCGAACTGTGGAGGAAGCGGGCGGAAGAATGGAAGATCGTCCATTACCAGGAAACGCGTGTGAAATGAGCGGGGGAAGCTGAAGATCCAGACGGCGCCAGACGATTGCCTGCGACCGCGCGCCTGCAACGCTGTGCCTAAGATTTATTGCAACCGCGGCACGGGCGTTACCATCCCACTTGGCAGGGAGGAGCTTATGAAAAAGCTGTTCTTTTGTGTCTTGTTGTTTTCTGGGAGCCTTCTCCTAGCCCAGAGCAGCGCCGCCGATAACCAAGCATCGAGGGATTCCAAGGGTCAAGTTACGGTAACCGGCTGTGTCAGCCAATTTGGTGGCGATTACACGTTGATAAAGGATAATCCCTACATTACATACGAACTCCAGGCCACTGGAAAAACAAGGCTGAGGAATTACCTGGGGAAGCGGGTCGAAGTCACCGGGAACGCAGCGCCAACCCTCAGTTCGAGTTCGGACGCAATGGATAAAATGGGATCGGCCGCGCCGACGACCATAACTATCTCTTCGATCAAGGTTCTTGATAAGGATTGCTCACAGCGCGACGTTTCTAGGTAACCCCGCGCTTTACTGGCAATCCGGAGGCATGGCCTGAAGAACGGACTCGGATGAGCACGGCGGCTTGGTTTTCTCGGGTTCAATCATCCAGGGATGGCTGTAGCGAAGAATATACAGGCCGTCGTTGTTGGTAAGATAAAGCAAGCCGTGCCTGCCGTCCGCAAGCGTGCTGGTGACCTTGGTAAAAGTTTCGAGCGTCTTGGGATCTTTTGGATCGCTCAGATCCAGAACCCGGATGGTCTCGGTAGCGCGCTTGTTGCTGGACAGAGTTTCGGCAGTTTTTTCCGGTGCCTCGGAAATTGCCACAGTCGGGGTAACCATCTGCAGATTGCCCGTAGTCGATTCATTTGAATCGGGGTCCCGCTTAAGCAGCTTGGGATTGTCAGGGCGGCTGACGTCAACGACCATGTAGCCCGGTTTGGTAGCCTGCTGCACGTACAAATAATCTTTGCCGTGTTCCTTCTGCAGCATCATTGCGCTCCCGGTGGCCTGGGGCAGAGACAAATGAGCGATCACGGTGGCTGGAACGTCGGTCGGTTTAGCTGCAGGCTGATCGCTGGCGAGCGAAGCCAGAGAAAGCAGCAAAACAGACCATGGCAGCGCGTAACCTTGCAACGAACACTTGGATAGGTTTTTCATAAATCACTTTTTCACATCTGGGATTGAATATCGAGGCGCAAAACCGCAGGTCGCGCCGCGAATCACTCTATATTATCCCGCAAACGTCGCATCACTGCTCGGCGTAGACGGCAACGCAACCGTTCGCGCTTTGGGTCGTACACCAACTGCCGGCCTGCATCGGAACGAAGACATGGTTGTTGCTGG
Source organism: Candidatus Sulfotelmatobacter sp. (assembly GCA_030037575.1). Taxonomy (GTDB): domain Bacteria; phylum Acidobacteriota; class Terriglobia; order Terriglobales; family Acidobacteriaceae; genus Sulfotelmatobacter. Next base: position 2,554 of record JASHRB010000566.1, read on the forward strand.
GATCAGCCGCCACGCTGTGCGAGTTCGAACCGGTCGAGACGTTGACCAGCCACTGGTTCGTTCCGGCATCGATTACGCCGAGGACAGCCCCCGTCGGCATGTCGCGCGCCGCGAGGTAATACTTGTTGTCGCCTGGGTTATACCAGGTTTCGTCGACCCCGCCTACGTTCACGATCTGGACGCAGTTTACCAGCGGGGTTGAGGTGCAGTTAACGTTATAACCACCGGTGCTGGCGTTGAAGCCTCCCGCCAAATTAATGATGTATTCGTTCGGAGGGAAGTCCTCGCCGTCGTGGTCAGCACAGCCAATAAGAAAGTACTCTCCCGGCCCCTGCGTGACGCCGGTGGACATGCAGTTGGGCGCGAGAATGGTCCCGACCACAACCGGCCCGTTACCAGTTCCCAACTGAAGGTCGATTACGTCGACGTTGCCAATGCTCGTGGTGGCG
>JASHRB010000567.1 GCA_030037575.1 Candidatus Sulfotelmatobacter sp.
CCATTGGCAAAGAACCGTTTCGCGTTCTGCTCAACGATCTCCGCCTTGCCCAGGCAGCGTTCATCGCCGAAACCCCGATTGACAAGCCTGGCGATGACCTCAGAAACGTCGAGGCACTGAAGAAGCTTGCCCCGCCTTCTGCAATGCATCCCGCGCTGACTGCGCATTCTCGCCGCTGAGGCCGGACTGCAACGCGACTTGCAAACTGTTTTGCGCCGGTGCAATTTCGCCAGCCGCAAGGTAAGCCATCCCGAGATGAAATTGGAATTCCGCGACCCGCGGATTTCCGGCGACGGCGGCTTCGAGCGCCGGCACTGCCGAGCGATATAAGCCCTGCTTGTAGTAAACCCAGCCCAGTGCGTCGTTCACGGAGGCATCGTCGGGCTGTTCTTCTTTCGCTTTCTGTGCCAGCTCGAGCGCGTCGCTGAGCGGCCCTCCGTGATCCGCATACAGGCGCGCGAGATTGCTCATGGATTGGTACGACCTCGGATCAACCTTCAGCCCGTCCTGGTAAGTTTGCCGAGCCTGATCCATGTTGCCCACATATTCGTAAACCTGCGCGAGCAGAATGTAGGTGGGAAGGTATTCGGGGAATTTACTGCGCGCCGCTTCATATTCCCGAATCATATTTTGCGGCCGATTGGTGGCGGCATACACGTGGGCCAACGCCAAATAGCCGTTCACATAAAAGGGATTCAACGTCAGAACTTCTTGATAGCTGCGCTCGGCGCAGGCCCAATTATTCTGAGCAATGCAGAATTCCGCCTTGGAAACGTACAGCTGAAAAGATTTTGGCGACAGCGCAATTTGCCTATCAATGCGTGCGTTCGCCTGCTGCAGTTTGCCCTGCTTTGCCAGTGTTTCGGCTAATCCCTGCAGCGCCGGAGCATAATCCGGCGCAATCGCCAGTGCATTTTCGTAAGCTTTTTCGGATTCTGCATAATGGTCTGGCGTTGCGAGAACCCGCCCCAATCGCTCCTCAGCGGCGGGATTTCGCGGATTCAGCCGAACCGCCAACTCAAAAGCCCGCCGCGCTTGGTGCAAGTCGTCTTGCAGCAGATAGGCACTCCCCGCGATAACATGCGCATCCGCGACCCAAAAGCTGGTGGCGATAACCTGACTGGCATACGCCAGAGCCCGGCTCGGGTTCTTTTGCTGCAAGCTGATATTGCCCAGTCCAAGCAGCGCCGGTAGGTAACCCGGCTGTGCGCGCAGAGCATCGTTCAGCGCTTGTTGGGCTTGTGCGGGCTGCTCCTCCGCCGAGTACGCCTGCGAGAGATAAAAATATACCGAGGGCAAATCTGGAGAGTCATTGACCAGGCTTTCCAATTCGCCTGAGGCTTCGCGCAGCCGCAAAGCGCCGAGATCAGCCCGCGCCCGGAGCAAGCGAAATTCGGGCTCCTTGCGATCCTTGTCATGCTGATCGATCCACTGCATGGCATCCTGCCATCGGCTCAGCTGCAAATAGCATTGGGCAACTTTCCTTGCAGCGTCTTCATCATTCTCATCCGCGCTCGCCAAAGCGCGATAGCGATTGAGCGCCGAAGCTGGATCGCCATGGTCAAGAAAGAACTGTGCAACCGCGCGCCGCCCATCCGGATAGTTGCTGCGATCCGTTTCGATCTGACTCAGTTGACGTCTTGCATTGGAGGTGCGGCCGCGCTCCAGGTAAAGGCCAGCAAGCGCAATCGGCAACTCGACCGCCTTCGGAAGCCTCTCAATTCCTTGCTGCAGAGTTCGTTCCGCGCGATCCGCATCATTCTCCGCTTTATAAAAGTTCGCCAGGTCGATATAGGTTTCCGGATCGTCCGGTTTAATCTCAATCGCGCTCTGAAAACTTTTTTCTGCTGCACCGTTTTCTGAGTCCAGCAACTGTGCAAGGCCCAATACCTCGTAGGTCTGCGGATCGCGCGAATCGAGATCAATCGCCCGCTGCAATTCGTTTTCTGCAGCAGCGTATTGCATCTGATGGAGTGCGATTTGCCCCAGCAACCGGCGAGCCGCTGCATTTTTCGCGTCTTGCCGAAGCACCGCCTCCGCCTGTTGCTGGGCATCCGTGTATTGCGTGGATGAGACTTCAAGTTCACCCAATTTCAGACGAGCGTCGGTATTGTTCGGATCGAGACTGAGTGCACGAGAAAGCGATTGGCTTGCTGCCGTCAGATGCTCCTCCCGTATGTGCAATAAACCGAGCCGATAGTAAGCATCGGCGAATTCTGGGCTGATCCGGATTGCTTCTTTGTACTCGCCCTCGGCTGCAGAGAATTGCTTTTGTGAAAAGTACTGATTGCCCTTTCCGACGTGCTCTCTTGCTCGCGCAGTGCTGCGGCAAGCTGGCAAACACGCGAACCCCAGCGCCAGCAACAGCAGAGCGCTCGCCAGCTTGCACAAGGAAGGCCAAGGCGATGAAGTCATCGGAAATCTCAGGATCGAGATCCGGGAAAATTTCGTTCTGATTCCAAATTAACTCAGATTCGAGCGGCACGCGGCGCTCAACGGCCATAGCGTCCTATGAGTTCGGCCTGGCCAAGAATATGGCCCTTCATGGTGCGCTCGAGGTCGGCTTTGGTGGCTTCCGCTTTTAAATCGAGTTTTGTATCGAGTGCGTAGACCTTGAAATAGTAACGGTGTGGCTTACCCGGCGGCGGGCATGGCCCTCCATACCCGATTTTGCGGAAATCGTTTCGTCCTTGCAGCGCGCCGTTGGCAAGTTGCCCCTGCTTTTCCACTCCTTCTGGCAATTCTTTAGCGTTTGCGGGAACATTATACAAAACCCAATGCACCCACGTTCCGCCGGGCGCATCGGGGTCGTCCATGATCAGCGCGAAGCTCTGGGTGCCAGTGGGAGCGTCCTTCCAACTTAATTGTGGCGAAAGATCCGGCCCATCGCAGGTAAACTTCTTCTGAATCATTTCGCCGTTCGCGAATGCGCCGTTTGTGATTTGAAAAGACATGACCATTCCCGTTTGGGCGAATACCACGCTTCCGAAGATCGCGAGATAAAAAAGAAACCCGACTCCAACCACTGCCGACTGATCTAAAAAGCATCTTCCGGTGCACGTCACTCCGCGAGGCATTATTGACTTGGTTAGTAGCATTGGCCGGTTCGTTGAATTGCGGAACCGAAACAAGAACATAGCCTAGGAAGCTTTGCTCGATCTTGTCAAGCCGCGCGCGGCACTGATCTTTCGGCGTTCCGTAAAACTCACGCACTCGCCGCCACAGTTTCATGCCAGTTCCTTAGGGTCGGGAACGACCATCCCGTAGATAAGAATCACGGCAAGAAATATTTCGCCGATGCCTTTTAGAACTTCTAGCATGAGAGATCAGTGCCCAGCGCGCTCAGACTGAACGTATGACTGAACTGCACGGGCGACGTTAAGCACTCACGTTGAGTGAATACGCTTCCGTTGCTATAATCGACATCGTTCCGCACAGGTTTCCAGGCTGTTTCATTCGGCGGGCAATCCCGCAACCATCGGCGTGAAGCGAACGATCCTCTTAGCCCGTGCGGCAGAAACGGGCTGTGAAACGTGGCCAGGTAGCTCAGGTGGTAGAGCGCAGCCCTGAAAAGGCTGGCGTCGGCGGTTCAACTCCGTCCCTGGCCACCATCATTCCAAAGAACTTAGCGGCACAGAGCCAAACTTTCCAACCCACGATCCAACCCATGATTCTCACTGAACTCGCTCCGTGAGAAGGTGGATTCTGTCTCCCGTTGGCTGTTCCAGGAACTTGCCTTGTGCATCCCGCATAGATTCCATGTCGGACTGCGCGTACAGTTCCATCGTTGTGCCGAAGTCCTCGTGACGCAGTACACCTTGGACAATTTTTTGGATCGACTTTCAACTTCACCAGTGCAGTTGCCAGCGAATGGCGAAAGTTGTGAAGGCCGAAGCGTCCCTTCCAGTTCACGGGAATCACGCCAGCGCTGACAGCTGCGGGGCGCAAATATTTCTGCACCATAATTGACGCTGACAAGGGCTTCTTGCCTCTCAGTTTGACGATAGGAAATACGCAGTCGCTCTCCTTGGCGTACTTTGTTCTTTCGTGCCATGCGAGGAGGAATCCAGCTAAGAGCGGATGCAGGGGAACGGGAGCCTTCGACGCTTTCGACTTTGGCTCTTTGAATCTTCCCCACACCTAGCTCTTTTCACGTAAATCACCAACTCCTCGAAATCGAGATCCATCCACATCAAGCCCAATAGTTCTGATACTCGCAGAGCCGTGGCTGCGTCGCTTAGAGTTAACGTGTGCCTTGGATCGGAACGACACGAATCATTAAAGCAAGCGGAAAAGAATTCCGTACTTGTGATGGCGGTCGTGTAATGGGAGTTTTCATTGGTGGTCGAAAAAACACGAGTGCGGCGAAGGCGGCGCTCAAGATCAACTACTTCTTCACATACATTCTGCAGCAGCAGTTTGTTGGGTTTTACCCGCACGCTCTCTACGGCACCACGTGGCTCGGCGGTGCCGAGGGCAACGGAACGGTCTTCAGCATCCAGCCGTGAAGTTTCGCTAACAAAGTTTGCTAGAACTTCGCAAGCGCAAAGTCCCGCCCAACGAAACCCACGTTGGGTGCGGCACACGGCGCACGCCTGCTCAGCCCCCGCATTTCACCACCCGCGCTGCCTGCGCTTCACCTACCTTCAATTACCGCGCCCACTGAAGCGGCCCCGCAAAGTTTCGAAGGCGGTACAATGCCTTCGAGTTGAAATCCAATAAAAACCTTGGAGAAAGCGAAGTCGCGTGATGCCCGAATCCATCGACTGGCCCAGTCGTCCTCCGTCTCCCCACCGCCGCCGCTTTCTGATTCTTCTTGCCCTGGTTGCTTTTCTGATCTTCAGCAGCGGCACCGCTCTTTCGTACTACGTGAATCTTCTCTGGTTCGGCACGCTTGGATATGAAAACGTCTATCGCACAACTCTGAGTCTTCAGTGGTTCGTGTTCGTCGTTTTCTTGGCCGCGACATTTGTCATTCTCTACGGATGGTTTCTCGTCCTTCGCCGCGCTTATAAACCCGACCTGCTCGATGGCGGCGTGATTTTCATCGGCCGCCAGCCGGTGAAATTGCCGGTCGAGCGCATCATGAGTTTCATCGCGAAGCTGGTCTTTGTGGTGATTGCGCTCGCTACCGGCGCCGGCATGATGGCTGAATGGGACACTTTCGCGCTGTATTGGTATGCGCAGCGAAATCTCGCCTCAGTTACCGATCCTATTTTCGGCCGCCCGCTTCACTTTTATCTGTTCACTCTTCCCGTCTGGCAGTTGGTCGCGGGCTGGCTGCTGACCATCGCCATCATCGCCTGCATCGTGTCACTCTTCTTTGTTCTCGTTACCGGTAGCGCCCATATTTTGTCCGCGCATCGCGGCAGATCCATTCCCCGCTCCTGGCGCGGAGTCTCAATCGCGGTCGCTTTTTTGCTGCTGGTCATCGCACTCCAGGTCTATCTCAGCCGCTTCGGAGCTCTGTTTGAAGAGCGCACCATTTTCAGCGGCGTTTCCTACACCGATGCGCACATTACGCTCACCGGCTTGCTGATTGTTTGTGCGGCGCTGATCGTCGGCGCAGTTATTGCCCTCATCAACATCGTGAAGGCGCCGCGCGTGCGCTGGCTGGTGATGTCGGCCGTTCCTGCGGTGGGATGTTATCTCGTTCTGCAGTTGGTCGCGTGGTATGTCGGCAGCTTCATCGTCAAGCCCAACGAGTTGGATCGCGAGCGTCCCTATATTGCCCACAATATCGAACTAACCCGGCAGGCCTACGGATTGGATCGCGTTTCGCAGCGTGAATTTCCCGCCGAAACTTCCGTCGAGGCGACCGACGCCGCAAATAACCAAGCCACATTGCAGAACATTCGTCTTTGGGACTGGCGCGCCCTGCAGGACACCCTTCGCCAGATTCAGGAGATTCGCACTTATTACGACTTTCCGGATATAGATATCGATCGTTACGAGATCGATGGCAATGTTCGCCAGGTCATGCTCGCCGCCCGCGAGTTAAGTGCCGACAAGCTTCCCGAGGGCAGCCGCAATTGGATCAATGAGAGGCTTATCTACACCCACGGCTACGGCATCACCATGAATCCCGTGAATGGATTCACTCCCGAGGGCCTGCCTACGCTGATCTTGAGTAATATGCCGGTACAAAGCACCGTGCCCAGCATTCAGATAACACGTCCCGAGATCTACTTCGGAGAGCTCACTGCCAACGATGTTTACGTCAAGACCAAGCAGCAGGAATTCAACTATCCCCAGGGCCAGACCAACAATCTCACCGAGTACGAGGGCACGGGTGGCATTCCGCTCAGGGGATTCGTGCGCCGCATCCTTATCGCGTTGAATGAAGGCGACACAACAAAACTTCCCTTTAGTGACGACATCACTCCGCAAAGCCGTCTGCTTATGCGCCGCAACGTTCGCGATCGCGTAACTGCGCTCGCTCCGTTCCTCACTTACGAGCCCGATCCCTACATTGTCATCTCCGACAGCGGCCGTCTGTTCTGGATGCTCGATGCATTCACCACGTCCGACAGCTATCCTTACTCGAGCCACTATCTCCTGAACAACAATTCGCTGAATTACATGCGGAACAGCGTCAAAGTCGTCATTGACGCTTACGACGGCACCGCGACTTTCTACGCCTTCGATCCTCAGGACCCAATCATCAACGCGTATCGCCAGATTTTTCCTTCCTTATTTAAAGACGCTTCCGCTATGCCGCCCGATCTGCGCAAGCATGTGCGCTACCCGGAGTTGTTGCTCAAGCTGCAGGCCTCTGTCTATGCGCTCTATCACATGACCGATCCCGAAGTCTTTTACAACCGTGAAGACCTGTGGACCGTGGCAACCGAAGTTGGTTTGAGCGAGACCGGTGCGCAGCGCACGCAAATCATGGAGCCGAATTTTGTTCTCATGAAGCTGCCCGGTGAAAGCAACGTGGAATTCGTCAATATCCTGCCCTTCACGCCAGCCAACCGCAATAATTTGATCGGCTGGATCGCCGGTCGCAGCGACGGCGCTCATTACGGCACCTCAGTCGTCTATGACTTTCCAAAAACCAGGTTGGTCGATGGTCCCCTTCAGATTGAAGCCCGCATCGATCAGAATGCTCAGCTCTCCGGGCAATTGACGCTCTGGAATCAGCAAGGCTCGCACGTGCGCCGCGGAACTCTGCTGGTCATTCCCTGCGGCAAGGCGCTCTTGTATGCCGAGGCGATCTATCTTCAGGCCGAGCGAAGCCCTATGCCTGAACTGCGTCTCGTTGTGCTCGCGCTGCAAGATCGCCTCGTATATGGTCCGACTTTCGACGCGGCGATGAGAGCGATGTTCGGGAATGAAGCTTCGTCATTAACCGCCACAGCTGCACCTGCCATCGAGCTCGCACCCGGCTCCGCGGCGCCCATTCCAGCCAAATCTGGCGCCGATCTCAATTCTCTGATTTCCGGTGCGGCCAAAGACCTGGCCGATTATCAACGGCTCACCGCCGAAGGCAAGCTCGGTGAAGCCGGGCAGAAGCTGGAACAGCTCAAGCAGAAGCTGGATGAGCTCAATCGCCTCAAGAAATAGATTTCCACTCCGATGTTGGGATGGTTGAGCGCCGATGCCGCGTTCGCCTCACACCGAAATCGCTCCCAGGGCCTGACGGTCTCGGCAGATATCTTCGGGCGGAAACTTGAGGGCCACAAAGCGATCCAGACGGATGTCCTGCGCCTTGTAAACGAAACCCATGCTGCCGCCACCAGCTTTTCGAGGATGCAGTAGTTCGTGCAGGAAAGGAGCTGGTTAATGAAGCGGAGCAAATGGCTGCCACCCGAAGCTATAATTGCCTCTCCCGTGCAGCCTT
>JASHRB010000568.1 GCA_030037575.1 Candidatus Sulfotelmatobacter sp.
CAGCAGTTCAATCTCAACGTTGAGCGCCAAATGCCGGGCAATGTGGTGCTCACGGTGGGATACGCGGGCTCTCGCAGTTCGCGCATTCTGACCAGCCAGGTGAACGAAAACATATCTTCGCCTCTCGCGTGCCCGGGCAATGGTGCCAGTACGGTTCCTGGTTACACCTTGGGCTGCGGCTTTCCAACCTTCCCTTACGCCGTCAACCAACCCTTTGGCGGGGAGTTTCAGACGGTGGCCAGCAACAACAGTATCGGTGCCGCGCGCTACGATTCGCTGCAGGTGAAGGCGGAAACCAAAAGCACCCGCCATGGCTTGTATGCGCTCATCGGCTACACCTACAGCCGCAACTTCGATTCCGGTATGCCGGATGGCCTGGGCACCAATCCGGGTGCGTTGTATTGGCCCTTGCCCGGGGCGAACAAGTTGGATTGGGGCTTGTCGCAGTTGAACCTGAACGACAGCTTCACGGCCAGTGTCCTTTACGACTTGCCCTTTGGCAAAGGCAAGCGCTATGGCGGTAACCTGAACGGAGCCGCGAACGCCATCCTCGGAAATTGGCAGGTGAACCTGATTGAAAGAGCAACGTCCGGCTTCCCCTTATTTGTGGTCGATAGCGCCGATGAGTCCGGAGTCTTCTTCTATTACAACGGGTTCACCTTTCAGCGCCCCAATGAAGTGGGCAACCCCAATCAGGCCGGACCGGTCGCGGCCAATCCCGGTTGCGCTGCGCCGTCGCAGATTCATACGCTCGCCAATTGGTTCAACCCTTGCGCCTTTATGAAGGCCCCGGCAGGTGAGCTGGGCGACGAGGCCCGCGCGCCGGTTTACGGCCCGCGCTTCGTGAATACGGATTTCTCCCTGATCAAGAACTTCCCCTTGTCATTTCGTGAAGGGATGATGCTGCAGTTCAGGGCTGAGTTCTTCAACCTGTTCAATCATCCCCAGTTCTATATGACCGGCGTCGGCGATACCGGAGAGCAAGACATCAATACGCCCTCCACTTTTGGTGTGATCAACGATACGGTGAATAACCCGCGGCTAGTGCAGTTCGCGTTGCGATTGAATTTCTGAAGTGGGCGAGGGCTGACGGGCGGGCCAATTTGCGCCCGTTGGCGGAGCTTGACGGGCAAGTCTCATTGCGGGGTTGATGGCTGCCCTGGCAGCTGATAGATAAACTGCCGCACTTCGCCGCGCTCGCGTTGGTTTTCGTCGGCGTTCTGTTGCGCGATCTTGGCGTAGAGTTTCACTTCCTCCCGCGCTTTGGCCGTCTCGCCGGTTTGCCGATAGGCCTGCGCCAGCCGGTAATGCGCCTGTTCCAGGTTGGGATCGATCGAAATCGCACGCCGATATGCCGCGATCGCCTGGGCCAAGTCTTTTTCCTCGGCGTAAACGATGCCCAACTGCAAATATCCGGGAGCGAGTTTAGGATCCAGCTGCAGCGACTTGGCCAACAGCGCCTTGCGTTGGGCCCGCGTCGCGGCGTCGGCCGCGCCCGACTTCGACAGACTCACCGCGTAGTAATAATTTGCCGTCGCACTCTCCGGATGCAGCTTGGCAAACCGCCGCAGTCTTTCGGCGACAGCCGCTGACGGTACCGCCTCCGTCGCCTGCATCCTTCCCATAAATAAATAGGGATCGGGATCACTCGGATTCAAGTCCGAAGCCCGGCACAGGCTTTGTGCTGCTTTTTGGTAAGAACCCGATTCATACCAGGCGGCGCCCAGCGCGGCCAGCATCCGTACGGATTGGGGGAACAATTGATGCCCCTTGGTGAGAACCTCGATCGCCGGCTCCGCCGCGCGATGCAGCAGCAACTCACTTCCCCAGTCAAAGACATTGGCTTCACTGGGGTCGAGTTCTGCGGCGCGTTGATATTCTCGGACAGCCTCGAGAGGATCGCCCAACTTCTCCGAGATCATCGCCAACAGGTGGTGGGGTGCGGCCTGGTCCTCATGCGCATCGGTCTGGGCGTGAAGGAGGGAAACAATCTGGTCGTGCGCCTGATTGTAATCCGCACTGTCGAAATCGGCCAGGGCAAGCGCGTAGTTATTTTCGTAATCGCCGGGATTCAGCTTAGAAGCTCGCTCCAGATAGGGGATCGCTGCAGCAGGTTTTTTTTCCTCGACAAGCAATTTTCCCAAACGCGAGTTGGCCTGAAAACTGTCCGGCTGGCCTTCGATTTCTTGCCGCAAAGACCTTTCCTCGCCAGCCTGGCCGGAACTCCCCGGCGGATTTCCTGACGACGATTCGCCGAGCGAAGCCGTTTCCTTGACCAGCGCCTCTCGGTTTCTGAAAAGCGCGTTCGAAGAACCGTGGCCCCCGCTGTTGGTCGTGTCGGTCACACCCGCAACCGTGAAATGCGGCTCGTCGAAAAACCGCAGCTGGGCTGCGGAAGGATTCGAGGAAGGCTGGGTAATCTGCAGCGTCAGATCGATGGCCGTGGGTTGCGTCGCGACCACAAATGGAGACGAGGTTGCGGTCCCATACCCCGCCATCTTGGCCTGCAGAGTGAAAACACCCCCCGCCACGGTGGCAAAGCAGAAAGCTCCGGTGGCATTGGTTTGGCCTGTGAAGGCGCGCTCGTGGCTGTTCAGAAAAACCGCTGCTCCCGCAATCGGCCGGCGACTGGAGTCACGGACCACGCCTCGAACGGCGCATGAAATTGGCAAAGGCGGCTGTGCCTGCGGCGCTTGTGCATGCGCCAAACGATGCGGTGACGCCGCGGGGAATGCTGCCGCCAGGACTGCGCAGATCGATATCCTGCGAAAGCGCTTCATGAGGCCTCGAGTGCCTGCCGGGCCAACAAATCTACATACGCCTTACCCACGAGCTGTTTCTGATCGATTCCGAACTCCCGCATAAGATTATTTGCAATTTCAGTTCCTTCGCTCTCGCCTTGCCCCGGACTCAGAAAGACTTCGAGCTCCAGAAAGTTGCCCAGTCCTTCGACCTCGTCAAGATGCACTCGCGTCTGCCCGATCAGATAAAGTGTTCGCTTCTTCTTGACCGTGCCGGTCACTCCCAACGTTGCCGAAAGAATTTGGAGCAGAATGCGAGGATCGGAAGTGCGCGCGATTGCATAAGACGAACTTCGGGCTTCTGCGGCATCGCTCCGTTCATAGCGAATCAATTCACCCCGATCTGCGGAAAAAATACGCAGCTTCGGCCGCGCACCATCACAAGCAAAAAAGAAATCTTCCTGATGAATGGTCCCGGGGCCTTCATCGCTCAGGCGCGCGGCCACCGCCTCTGCCGCGGCGCGGTCCACGAGAACAGTTTTGATTTCAATATTCGTCGGCATTTGCCGTCTCGCGAAATAGGTTACACTCCTTTGCGGATGGGAATCGGCAAAAGTTGAATTTTACTTTCTTGCACTCCAAGGAAAATGGAATGGGTTTGCTGAAATGGCTTTGGTATTCCGCGGTATTCTTGTCGCCGCTCGTCTGCCCAGCTCAGGCAAAACGAAAACTGATCATCGATCAGGATGCTGCCGGACCCGCCGGAACCGATCAGCAGTCGATCCTCTTGCTCGTTCAGTCGCCGCAAACAGAAGTGCTCGGCATCACCGTTGTCACCGGCGATCAATGGTTGCACTCGGAGGTCGCGCACACCTTGCGGATGCTTGAACTCGTCGGCCGTACCGATATCCCGGTGGTTCCCGGTGCAGAGTATCCGCTGGTTCGCCGGCCAAGAGAAACGGAATTTTGGGAGCGGCAATTCGGATCGGTCGCATGGCTGGGCGCATGGACTCCCCAGTTCTATCATCCGGCTGATCAACTGGGCGATATGCCTGAGGGGCTGCCGACAACCAAGCCTGCGGAGGAAGACGCCGCGCATTTTCTTCTGCGCATGGTGCATAAATATCCGGGCGAAATCACGATTTATGAGGGCGGGCCGATGACCAATCTGGCCCTCGCAATTGCCATCGATCCCGATTTTCCGGTACTCGCCAAAGAACTCGTGTTCATGGGAGCGAGCATGAATCCGCGGACCGACGATCCCGAGTTTGCCAACACACCCACCCACGAATTCAATTTGTGGTTCGACCCCGAAGCCGCCCACGTCGTGCTGACTGCACCATGGAGGAAAATTGTTTGCACCCCGGTGGATCTTTCGGTGAAGACGAGACTGACTGCTGACATGGTCGAGCGCATCAAGCTGAGCACTGAGC
>JASHRB010000569.1 GCA_030037575.1 Candidatus Sulfotelmatobacter sp.
GGCTCGCATGGTCTGAGACTCTATGGCTTTTATAACGGCAATGAAGTGGTCCCCGCGACCGACCCGCAGTTCGCCAAGTTGTGCACAGAAAATGGGTTTACTCTCCTTGGCTGCCCGACCGCCCCTCGGCGACCGGCGAATGGGGTGACCCCCGGCCTCCCTGCCGGCTCTACTTGCGACCTGAACAACGCCACCGATTTCAATAACTGCAATCCCGTGTTTAATACCAGCATCGCAACATTTCGCTCCAACGACGTTTCCAACTACAACTCTTTGCAGGTCCGTTTCGAGAAACGCCCCACCCACGGACTGCAATTCCAGCTTGCCTACACCTGGAGCCATGCCCTCGATGATGCTTCCAGCGCCAGCCTGGGATCGCAGAATCAGGGCGACTTCCGCCTCCAAAACGATCCCCTGCTGGAATACGGGAACGCGGATTTCGATGTTCGTCAACGATTCGTTTTGAGCTACGCCTATGACCTGCCCTTCGGGAAAAACAAGGCGCTGGGGGGGAATGCTTCCGGTGTCTGGGACCAGATCATCGGCAATTGGCAAGTGGCAGGCATCACGCTTGCAACCACGGGAAATTGGTATACGCCCACCGACATTTCCACCAACCTCTCCACGTCGGATGGTGGCGGAGAAGTCGCCAGCGCATCGCGGCCCAACGTGGTGGGAAATCCCAACGGACACCCATGTGTACGGGGAACGCTGTTTAACACCTGCGCCTTTGCGACGAACACCGTCATCGGCTCGTTTGGCGACGCCGGTCGAAACATCATTCAGGGGCCAGGCGTCCAGAACTGGGATATTTCTTTGTTCAAGATGTTCCCCATCAGCGAACAAAAGCACTTCGAGTTCCGGGCAGAGTTCTTCAATGCTTTCAATCACTACGATCCGGAGTTCAGCAATCCCGGTAACTTTAGTGACACAAACATCGCCACCGAGCACGGGCTGGATGAAACCGCGGCGGAGACCGGCTGCACCAACGGCAACTCGAATTCAAACTGCGCCTTCGGCTTCGCTCAGGCTGCGCACGACCCCCGGTTCATTCAATTTGGGTTGAAGTTCTATTTCTGAAACCAACTCGCCGCGCGCGGAGTCGAGCCTTGAGTCGGGCTGCTCGCTGCATTTACCGTAGCGGCGGGTTCCTCCCTCCTGCAAGCGGAGAGCGGGGCCGGCAAGCGGTTCTGCCGTGGATGAAAGGAGTTTCGGATGACGGGTTCGGCACGAATCATCGCGCAAGCCCTATTGACGCTGTGCATCGCCCTGTTCGCCACACAAGCGCCCACTTTCCCGTCCTCTCCCCAAAAACCAGCCGATGAAGAGGCGGCGCTCCGTGGGTTCACGGCGATTCATCCCATCGATGTCCACGTTCACGTTTTCAAAAGCGACCCGGCATTGCAGAAGATGCTCGAACGGCTGAACCTGAAAGTGCTGAACATTCTGGTCGTGGCCGACACCAACCCCAATCGCAAGCAGTTGCAGCCGCAGATCGATAACGCATTGCAGCTGGTGCGATCCGGTGGCGGCCACTTTGCCCTGTGTACGACCTTCGATCCCTACAAGTTTGGTGATGCCTCATTCAGTGCTGATGCCGTCAAGCAAATCGACCGTGACTTCGCCCAGGGAGCTCTCGCGGTCAAGATCTGGAAGAACGTCGGAATGGAAATCAAGGACAGCAGCGGAAAATACATCATGGCGGACGATCCGAAGTTCGGTCCGATCTACCAAGACATCGCCGCCCACGGCAAGACGCTCATGACCCACCAAGCCGAGCCCGATGTGGCCTGGGGGCCGGCGGATGCGGCCGACCCTTCATGGTCGTATTATCAGGAAAATCCGCAATGGTACGTGGCCAACCGGCCAGGGTTCCCTTCGAAGCAGAGAATTCTCGACGCGCGTGATCGCGTGCTCGCCCAAAATCCCAAACTACGCATGGTGGGTGTTCATCTGGGCAGCATGGAACGTGACCTCGACAACATCGGAAGGCACCTGGACAAGTACCCAAATTTCGCCATCGACACCGCGGCGAGAATGGAGTACCTCATGTTGATGCCACCGGAAAAAGTGAGTGCATTTCTTATCAAGTATCAGGACCGCGTGCTATATGGCACGGATCTCGAGTTGCTCCCCGAGGCCAACCTCCCAGATGCGTTGACGGAATGGCAGTCCACCTACGCGCGTGACTGGAGATTCCTGGCGACCGGTGAGGCCCTTACCGTGGAAGGCAAGCAGGTACGTGGATTGAACCTGCCCCAGCCGGTCCTTCAGAAAATATTTCACAACAATGCCATCCGCTGGATTCCGGGACTGTGAGTAAGACCGGGAAGACGCGTGCGACGGCGCGCGACCAAGAGTTGGGTCGCTATGGGCGCGATCGGGTTGGCGACCAAGGTCTCATTCGCCAAAGAGCGAACCGCATTGCCAGCGCAGACGCTCAGCGGTCGGTTGGCTCTACGAAGCGTCGATTGTCGGTAAGGTTAGAGTGCGCCCTTAAATTGCCGGCGACCTTGAGAGAGAAATTCTCTTGGGCCGGTACCCCGTCCACTCCGTCCACTGTGAGGTGAATCGCGAACTCCCCGGTGCTGGTGTAGGCATGAGCGACCTTGGGGCCATCCGCGCTCGTGCCGTCGCCGAAATCCCAGTGATAAGCGATTGCGGGCACGTCGCCACCTTCGGCTTGCGCCGAGAGCGCCGCAAGAGTAATCGTCTCACCGGTATTTGCCACTGCGGGCACCTGCGCCGTCACGGTTGGGGCAGCCGCGGCAACGCTGTTGTCGATCAGCTTGATCACCCTCACCGACTGGGGCGGCTGGTTCTGCAGCCGCACCGCGCCACCCTCGAGCGTAACCATTTCATTCTGCTTCAGCACATCCGTCGCCGCAAAGGTGTGGCCGGCGGGCAGGCCGAGGTCCCTTAGTCGTAGGGTGTGCGAGCGCAGGCTGTTGGTCCAATTGAAGACCGTGAGGATGGCCTGTCGTTGATCTTCCTGGAGCAAGAAAATACTTGGCTGTGCATCCTCCGGCTCGTAAGTCATCAGATCTACCGGCGTGGAAGCTCGGCCGACTTTGGCCATATTCAGCAACTCTCGGTTTTCCACCAGCGCCAGCCGATCCTTTTCTGCGCCCAGGACCAGCATGTCGTCCCCAATCTCATACATGCCGCCGGATATTGCTGAGAGCGCGATCGAGGCCTCGGCCGCGCCCAGCGAAATCGAAGACCGTTCGTGGGCATGCTCCATCAGATGCGTTGCGGTGACGTTGAAGGCGTCCGGATCATTGACGAAGAAATTATGCTGCATGTAGAAGCGGGCAGCGATGCCGGAGGCTGCATTCTTGGTCCTCTCAAAACTGTGGCCCGTATCGGCAGAGATCCGGCCCGTATCTACCAGCCCCACCGGGTTAAGCATGGGGCTTCCGTCTTTGTCCAGGATCACCTCCTCGCCCACCGCGTCGCGGATTACCTGGAGGCCAATGCGTTGGGCTTCGAGGGCCGTGGTGTTGGGGCGATAATAGTAACCCTCGATGGCGGTCGTATCCATGAAGTCGAGTTTGATGAACCGGACCCCCCATTGGCGGACGAGTGTCCTGTAAGTGTCCCGCATATACTGCTGGGCTCCGGGATGGGTTGTGTCCAGCG
>JASHRB010000570.1 GCA_030037575.1 Candidatus Sulfotelmatobacter sp.
AACGAGGTCCTATGGCCTCACCGAATCGATGCAGCCCGCAACCTGCCTGCTCCACAGCTCCTGCCGTGGAGCGTACCGCCTCAGAAGCTTGATGAACTATTCATGCCATCTCCTTATAGCCAGAGGCAGAAGTGAACCGCCCGCACCCTCATGGTTTTCGTCACTGCAAATCCCTGCTCCATATGAAGGCTGCGGCAAATCTCCGGGAAACGGCCCAGGGCGGGGCATGTTACGGCCCGGGTCCGAACGTCGAAGGCGACGCTCCCCTCGTAACCGGTTCCCAGAGACCTTGCCAGTCGTGATACCAGCACCAAAAAGGCGTCTGCGCCGGCTGGTCTTGGCGCGTAGGAATGGTCGTCCAGACACCACTCCCGCGCATCCCCAAAATTGGGGAGGAAGCAAAGATTTTGTGGTAAAATTCGCCGGTTTTGAGTCTATTGCCTTCCCCCCCAAGCGGAGAGTGAAATGGCCTCTCACCCCGCAAACCCCGACCATCTGGTCGATTTGCTTTATGAAGCAACCGGCGATGAGAAGCTCTGGCCCGAGTTTCTGGCTGCACTCTTGAAGCGCCTGAATGGCCGCATGGCTGCCTTCATCTCTCATAGTCCAACGTCAGGAAAGTATCCCCTTGTAGTCAGCGTTGGAGCGGACCCGGAACTCCAGTACTTGTATGGGAAGTATTACGGAGCGCAGGACCCTTGGGTTTTGGGCGGCGAACAGAAACTGATCGAGGGTTGGGTGGAACGCGGCAGTTCACTGTGCCCGCCCGGGCAGGTGGTCAAAACCGAGTTTTATAACGACTT
The DNA here is from genome assembly GCA_030037575.1 of Candidatus Sulfotelmatobacter sp. Lineage (GTDB taxonomy): Bacteria > Acidobacteriota > Terriglobia > Terriglobales > Acidobacteriaceae > Sulfotelmatobacter. The sequence goes on from JASHRB010000570.1 coordinate 804, forward strand.
CTACCGCCGCTATGCCCATTTCTATCCCCTGGGCGCAATCATTGAGCGCCGCGGAGACGACCGGACGTTTCTTACGATCATGCGCGACCACGTGCAGGACGACTTCAGCGACTCCGACGTCGAGTTCGTTCGACATCTTTTCCCGCACCTGCAAAGGGCGTTGAAGCTTTATCGCAAGATGCAGGATCTGAAATTTGCCGCATCCGCCGGGAAAGAGCTTCTGGATGGGCTCGATGTCGCAGTGATTGGCTTGGGCAATGACGGCAGAATTCTGTTTACCAATCGCTCCGCGGAATGGATTCTCCGCTCGAGTCGTGCCCTGTCCGTAAAGAACGGAGGAATCGTGGCGAGCGACCCCGGAGCCAATGCGGCTCTGTCGCATTTGGTCAAAGCGGCATGCTCCCAAGCCTCAAATGGAGTCGAGGAGGGAGCAGTTGCAATTTATGACCAGGGCCGCGTTTTACTCGTCGGCAGCTTCCGGTATACGGCCGGCGGTAATATTTTTCCGGACCGGCCGCGGGTATTGCTTACCATAACCGATCCGGAGGCCTCGCCAAGTTCGAGAAAGCGCCTCTTGCGTTCGCTTTTCCGTCTAACTGCCGCAGAAAATCGGGTGATGGAACTCTTGCTGTCTGGGCTGGAGCCCAAAGAAATTGCTCCGGCGACCGGCACGACCGAAAATACAGTAAGGTCACATTTGAAATCGATCTACGAAAAAACCGGCGTCACGCGGCAGAGCCGGCTGGTGCAGCTTGTGTCGCGAATCCCAGGAGAATGGAGCAGAAGCGTCCGGCAAACAACAAGGTCGTCGAGATGCTTTCGGGTGTGAAAAATGGCAATTGCTTAGCCAGTAGGAATGGCTAAGTTAAGTTCAGAGCCTTGGGCTGGCGGGTACAAACCAGTCTTTGTAAGAAAGAGGAGAGAGGGCGGAGTTGTTGGCGAGAGCTTTGCAGAACGCTGACCAAGACCCTTTGCGCAGGAGCTGCGCGGATGGTATGGTCCAATAACTCTCCGTACAGCATGACTCAAAATGCTCTAACCTGGCCGGCTCCGCTCCTCACGTGCGCACTCGACTGATGCTAACTGATTCTGGATCCTATATTGGTTGCAATACGTCATTGCTTAATCACAAGCAATGACGTATTGCAACACCCTCACGACGGCACGAGGCAATCTTGCGGACGGTGTCTGCAGCATCTTGTCCCGAGGCCACACATCAGTGGTCCGCCTCATCATGGGCGCCATCGCAAACCGCATACCTAGGCTGAAATCAATTGAAATTTCTTCCGGCGTCTGCGTGCCTCCCACTCCTCGCGGGTGAGTTTAATCAGGTTGGAATGACTGCCCGTGCCTGGCGGTTGACGATCTCTGGCGAGTTCGCCAGCCCTCCAGAATGGACTGCCTTTGGATAAGATGCCAGCCGCTTTTCGAGTTTCCACTTCTGCCCAGAATTCTTGTTGACACTCCTCCTGGTGATCAATAAAGAACCACCACAGATCATCATCGCTCATGATTCTTAGCTTCAGATGAAGGCGGTAGGTTGCAGGCCCCGTAATGTTCATGGCTGATTCCCCGAGAGGCAAAAAGTGTACCATCCCTTGAAAGCGGAATCGAGCTCGGCGAAATTGCCTACTGGCGCCGTTTCATTTACGAAACAGCGCCACTCCCGAAATTGCCGCAGCTTACTCAGTCAAATCGTAGGCAAGAAAATGACCGAGCACTGACCGTGCCGACGTTCCTCTCCCCTATGCTCCGCCTCAGAAGCACGATTCGCGACAGCCGGTTCGGCCGGCTCATCGGTGGTCATTGAATAGAACTGGCGGTGTTCGAAAATACATTGTTAGCATTGCTTCCGACCAAACGGATGGTCCCAACGACCAACACCAGAATGACGGCCAGCATCACCGCGTATTCCGCGATGTCCTGCCCCTTGTCTTCCAGCCAGAGTTCACGCCATCGTGCCGCCATGCACCACCTCCCGGTTGCAGAGTGGGCAAAAAGATAATGAGAACGACAAATAAAGACGCTGATCAACAAAGGGCAGTGACAGCTTCAGTGTGGGGCTCCGCTATGAGCGAAATGGCTGGCGCTCGCCCTGAGTGGAGCCGATTGTGCACTCGCCGGGGCAGATTGTCAAGTGCAGGTTGGGGCAGGTTGGGCGGCGTGGGCGGTGCAGCGCTTGCACCAGGGATTTCAGGTGGCCTCATCGAGTTCATCATAGCGCGCCTGCTACACAGCCTGCGCATACGAGTCGGAAATATCCGCAATGCCGAAATGGTAGTGACCCAAAATCCTCTCCAAAAGCACCGGATTGTCATTCCAGCTCTATCGTACAAAGTCCACGCCGTCCGACTTGGGTCGTGGCGGGATCGGGAGTAAATGCCATCCGGTTTCTCGGGGTGATCGCGCCAGGCTTTCGACCACCTCTGCGAGTTCTTATATCCACTGCCACTCGATAAGCTAGTGAACCTATAGCGAAAGCGGTAGCCTCGGTAGATGGATGAATTGCGCAAGCGCGTTCTCGGCATCATGGCGGCCATCCCTGCAGCGGAGAAGCTGGCGCGGCCCACCGAACAACATCGGAAATCGCGGCAACGGTCGCGGAAATTCGTTTGCCGCCGTCACCGTGCCATGTTGCAGGACTAAATCGGGTTTAAAAAAAATGCTTGAATTGAACAAAGTTTCTCAGACATCTGATTGCAACAATCAATTCGCGGATAAAGGTGGATCGTTCCAAACTTTCGTAACGTTGGAATTCACAAAGAATTGGCTACTGTCCATGCTAGCGTCAATTCAACCGGATCCGGAGGTGTTCTCTTGCAGGTCGGCACGCCTGCTTCACCCTCTCCCGTGCTTCTGGTCCGCCAAGTCTGGCAGCGGGCAAATGCTTCCGCCCTTTCGTCGCGGCTGGATTGCGTTGACATGCTGCGCGGCATCGTGATGGTCCTGATGGCCCTGGACCATACACGCGACTTCTTTACAGATTTGCCGTTCGCTCCTGAAGTCCTGGCTTGGACCACAGGCCCGCTGTTCTTTACGAGGTTCGTCACTCATTTTTGCGCGCCCGTGTTTTTCCTCCTGGCGGGCGTCGGCGGGTACCTCTCGCTCTCCCAAGGCAAGTCCATCGCCCAGGTTTCAAAATTCTTCTGGACACGCGGTCTTTGGCTCGTATTTCTCGATCTCACGGTCATGGCCTATGCCTGGACCTACACCTACCCGTTCTGGTTCTCCGGCGTGCTCTGGACGCTGGGATGGTCTATGGTGGTCATGGCGTTTCTCATACGCTTGCCTCTGCG
>JASHRB010000571.1 GCA_030037575.1 Candidatus Sulfotelmatobacter sp.
CGATAATTTCTTATTCATCCACACAACCGATCCCTATCACGACGCGTTCAATCGATTGATTTCCTGGATTGCGGTCATGGAGATCGCCGTGACGATGTTGACCGCGTGGCGGGCTCGTCGTTGGCGCAACCGAGATCGGCAGTTTTGGCTTTTGCTCATAATCTTGTCTTGCGTTTGTTCAGTGCTGATGCTGCCGATCACAGGTCCGGTCTGGAGCTTCCTGCCGAAGTTGCAGTTCATGCAGTTCCCTTGGAGATGGTTGCTCTGCCTTGGCATCCCACTCACGTTATTCATCACGCTGGCGCTAAAGAAATGGATTTCTCGCATCGCAGTTTATTTGGTGATGTTGTCTGTCATCGCCTTTGTCGGGCATCGCTATCAGCCGCCGTGGTGGGACGATGCCGCTGACCTTCGCGAGATGCAGGACAATATGGCAACAGGCATCGGATACGAGGGAGTGGACGAATACACGCCCCTAAGCGCGGAAGTTTCGGCCATCGAGAGAGATGCTCGTCGCGTGACGGTCGAAGGACCGGCTCGAGCCGCAATCCACGTTTTGCGGTGGGGTGCGGAGAATAAGCTTATCACCGCCGATGTGTCCGCGCAGGACAATCTTGTATTGAAATTGTTCACCTATCCCGCGTGGCATGTGCAGGTAAACGGAAAGCAGGTGGAAACCGAAACGCTCGACAGCACAGGGCAAATGCTTGTCCCGGTGGAAGCGGGGGCCAATCGCGTGCAGATCGATCTTGTTCGAACTGGGGATCGTACGGCAGGAGGGTGGATTTCTGCGGTTGCAGGACTGCTGGTGCTCGCCCTGCTGCGAAAATTGTCGTAGTCCGCCTCCGCGTGATCATCTGATACGTGGCGCTTAATGGCATGGAGATGCCAAGAATCCTCATCGCGACCTCCAATACCGGCAAGCTGCGTGACTTCGCCGCTGCCGCGAAACCACGCGGCATCGAAATCAGTGGCATGCCGGACTTCTGTTCCCTGCCAGCCGTGATTGAAGACGGCCTTACTTTCGAAGCCAATGCGCGGAAAAAAGCTGAGGCGTACAGTTTCCATGCGCCGGGGGAAGTCGTGCTTGCCGACGACTCGGGCCTGGAAATCGATGTTCTGGGCGGTGCTCCAGGCGTTCACTCGGCGCGCTACGCGGCCCCCGATTTGCTGAATATGGAGCCCCGTGAGGCTGACGCGAATACCGACGACGAAGGGAACAATGCACGCGTGCTTCGTGAATTGAGAAATGTTCCGCCTGCTGAGCGAACCGGAAGATTTGTCTGCGTGCTTGCGGCAGCTCGTGACGGGTCTACACTCGCCACTTTTCGCGGGACCGCCGAAGGAATCATCCTTGATGCTCCGCGTGGGACCAATGGTTTTGGCTACGACCCGTTGTTTTATTTTCCCCCAATCAGAAAAACGTTTGCCCAGTTGGCCGCGGAAGAAAAATCACAATACAGCCATCGGGGAATAGCGTTTCTGAGTTTTCTAAAATGGTATGAAGATCTCAAAACGCGAGAGCACTTTTCTTGACTGCGCGCTTTTGCGCGCCGATAATATGAGGTTCCTCTTTGATAGGTGAACTCATAAGGAGCTTTCGTGGCGTCAGCAGCCAGTTCTACTGCTCCCCTTACCACAACCCAGACGATGCGAGGAGTGGCACCGTTGCGCACCGGGCAAGGGAGTTCGTTTTTCCTCCGGCGGCTGCATTCTTTGACCGGCATCGTGCCGGTCGGCGCATTTCTCTGCGAACATATCCTGATTTCGAACGCCACCGCGATCAGCGGGTCCGCCGCCTATGCCAAGCAGGTCGCCTTTCTCGCCGGCCTTCCCTTGGTGTTCTTTCTCGAACTGTTCGGCATCTGGCTGCCCATCGCGTTTCACGCGATCTACGGCCTTTACATTTGGTATCGCGGCGAAGGGAATACGATTTCCTATCCCTGGAGCGGTAACTGGATGTACAGCGCGCAGCGTTGGACTGGCGGCATCGCCTTCATCTACATCGTCTGGCACACTTACACCATGCGGTTTACCGGCATTGACTTGCACGCGTACCCGTATGCCTCTTTCGGCAAAGTGCAAAGCGAGCTGTTTGTAACGCCGCTCTTCCTGTTCTATGTGGTTGGACTGATTGCGGCCTCGTGGCACTTTGCCTACGGAATCTGGCTGTTCTGCGCCAAGTGGGGCATAATTTCAGGCGAGATCGCGCGCAAGCGTTTCCTTGTTGCGTGCACCTGCTTCTTCTTCCTGCTCAGCGGAGTTGGATTGGCCAGCCTGGCGACTTTCCGCTCGCAGCCCTTGCAGACGATCGAGCCGGGCACTGCGGCGATGGTTCATCACGCTCCCCCACAGGAAAGATCGGTGAGATAGGAGATGGCGGCTCCGCAAATCATCGTCATCGGCGGCGGATTAGCCGGGCTTTCAGCCGTAATCAAGATCGCCGAGATGGGCGCCAATGTTGATCTCTTCTCTATCGTGCCCGTGAAGCGTTCGCACTCGGTCTGCGCCCAGGGCGGCATCAATGCCGCGAAGAATCTCAAGGGCGAAGGCGATTCCACCTGGCAGCACTTTGACGACACGGTCTATGGCGGCGATTTTCTCGCCAATCAGCCTCCGGTGAAAGATATGTGCGAGGCCGCGCCGGGGATCATCGATCTGCTCGACCGCATGGGCGTTCCCTTCAATCGCACTCCGGA
>JASHRB010000572.1 GCA_030037575.1 Candidatus Sulfotelmatobacter sp.
ACCCGGCCTTCGTGGCCATTCAGATCGGGATTGTTCTTGTCCGTGCTCTCCAGACGATAGCTATACTCCCCCGGAGTGGGCGCCGCGAAACGTACCGTCCACCTGCTCCCTCCCCGCCAGAAGGTCGGCACCCGCCAGGATTCCCCGCCCCTGCTGAACACCACGTCGACATCCACATCATTGAACGGATCCGCGTATTTTTTTTGCGAGGCGAAGCTCCTCTCGAACATCCAGTTCGCTGTCGCCGGTGGCTGCTCGGCCACGACAAAGTTCACCGACAGTAAAAGCAGTACGGCCCCGCATCGCGCTCTCGTCCTCATAGCTGCTCTCCGATCTCAGAACAAAACGCCTCGCGGCGAGTCTGGCGGAAGTCATGACCGGAGCGATCAGAACCTTCCGCGGAGACTCGTTCCAAATCTCAAAACGACAGCCTTAGTGCAAATTGCAGGTTTCTCGGCACGTAGAGATACGACGCCATGCCGTCGAACCCTCCGAAGCCAGCTGAGCCCAGAGTGGCCACCGGATTCGCGAAAGCAGGATGGTTGAACAAATTGAAGGCCTGCGCCGTGAATTGGAGTTTTGCCCTCTCGCTGAGGGGAAACACCTTGGAAACTCCGAAGTCGAAATCCACATATCCCGGCCCGTACAGCGAGTTGATCCCCGTATCCCCCCAAGTCCCCGCAGGTTGCTGGGTGAATGCGCAAGGATTGAACCACGCGGTCCCGGGCGCCCCGTCGATCTCCCGGACTTTATCGGGTGCTGTGCCGCCCTGAGAGAATGACGTATGGCAGGCAGTGTTGGGGTTGGCCAGCACTGGACCGGCCTTAAAGGGATTGCTGATTTGATCGGCGCGATCGGCGGAAGGCGCACCCAACGGAATGGCCACAGTTCCACTTACGTTGGTGACGGTAAATGGAAAACCGGTTTCGGCCTGCGCAATCAGATCGGCTTCCCACCCTTTCGCCAGCACGGCGGTTGCACCCCTGGAATTTTTCGCAAAAGGCAACTCATAGTTCGTCGTAAGCGTAAAGTGATCGCGGATATCGAGGTGCGAGTTTCCCCAAGCCATGACATACTCGTTCACGCTGCCGTTCGGCAGCGTGGTCGGTTCCTGATTAAAGTTGTCGAAAGCGTGCGCCCAAGTGTAATTGGCGACCACGCCCCATCCATTCTCAAACCTGCGTTCGAGCGTCGCCTGCATGCCGTCGTAGCGTGTGCTGCCGAATCCGCCCAGCCATCCTACGGTGGTCACGTTTGGCGCGATACCGTTGGCTTGCAGCGGATACACCGATTGCCCATTGCCCGGCGAGTTGATGTTCAGGTTCCAGTTGGACTCGGCGCGGTGCTTGCCGTAGTTGCCTACGTAACCGATGCTGGCGATAAGTTTCGCGGGCAGCTCGCGCTGCACGGTGACATTAAACTGCTCGGCATATTGCGACGGGGTATTGAAAGCGGTGTCGGTTTGCGGTCCGGAGGGACTGCTTGCGCTCTCCGCGACCACCGCCGGCATGCCGTATTCCAGCCTCCAGGGGCCGGGCCCTGGGTATTGCGTGGGAGTCCAGCTGCTGATGAAGGGGGCATTGCGAAACGCTCCGGGGGACAACATGGGCAGGGGAAAGAAACTTATGCCAAACCCGCCTCGCACCACAGTTTTCTTGGTAACTTGGGCGGCGAATCCAAACCTGGGTGCGAAATTATGCCAGTGCTTCGCCACGTCGGCGCTATTGGAGACGCCATCTTGTCCGGCAATCAGAATCTTCCCGGTGGTGGGATCGAAGTTGGAAATCTGGTTGGGCGAACTGATGGGGCTGTAGTAATCCCAGCGCACACCGAGGTTGAAAGTCAGCCAGCTTCTGGCCCGCCAATCGTCCTGCAGAAATAATCCCGCTTCGTTGAATTGGTAGTCCGGAGTGTTGAGCTCGGTCAGACGCCCACCAGCGTACTGAAAGGGGTATCCCGTCAGCAGCGTGGCGAAGCCGTTGCCTGTCTGGCTGGCCAGAAACTCGAAATAGCCGCGCGAATATGGACTTTGATTCTGGAAAACCTGACGGCGGCGAAGCTCCCCTCCAAACTTGATGCTGTGGGATTTCAAGATGTGGGTAAAATCGCCCTCCACCTGATACACGTTGTTGGTATTGATGTCGGGAATGTAGATGTCATCCCCGATGTAGAAATCGGTTCCATCAATCGGCCAGAACGCCGCCAACCCCGAACTCAAATAGCTGTAATTTGATCCGGTCAGCCCCACCTGATCGGAGAGGTCTTTCCCGGTATTGTAGGAGAGACTCGATAGACCGTAGCGGCTATAGCCGCCGCGCAATTCCATCACCCAAGTTGGATCGAAAACATGGATAAAGTTGAGCTGCACTCCTTGGGTGCGCTGATGCCCGGGACCACCGACCAGGCCATCACCGATGGGGATGCCGGGCGGCTGGTCCGCGTAGACGTTTTCAAACGAGTAGCGCGCGAATACGGAGTTGGAGTCGGAGAAATGGTAGTCCAGCTTAACGTCGAAGGTGTCGGAATTCAGAATATTGGAGGCGGTGCGGGCGTAGTTGTTGCTGACCAGGTGACGGTCGGAACTTGTGGCCAGCGGATACAACTGAAGTACCTTGTAGCCGACGGTATCAAACCCGGTTTCGGTCGCGGTGCCGGTTTGGGGAATGATGTTGCCGGGATAGGAAGCGCCGGAGATAGGATCGAAGATCTGCGTGGGTTTCCCGTTGATGTAGTTTTCCGGCAGGAACAGGTCGGAAAAGTTTCCTTGCCGCATCGCATCCGTCGGCACCGAACCGACAAAAGTGGTCGGCTGTACATTACGATAGCCTTCGTAGTCGGCAAAGAAGAAGGCACGGTTTTGTATGATGCGTCCGCCAAAACTTCCACCGAACTGATTTTGCCGGTAGGGCGCGACCTCTTTGGTGAGCCAGTTTGTCGTGTCAAAAATGGTGTTGCGGAAGTACTCGTAGGCGGTACCGTGGAAGTCGTTCGTGCCCGATTTGGTAATGACATTAACAACCGCCCCTCCGGTTCTTCCCAACTCCGCGGTGTAGAGATTGCTTTCAACCCTCACTTCCTGGATTGCGTCCATCGACGGCTTGACTACCTCGGTTCCAACGAAGCGCTCGTTGTTGTCCATGCCGTCGATCTGAAAATTGTTCTCCGCATTGTCTTGTGCATTCACGGTGACGTTGGAAGGCGTGCGCCGGTCGTCTGGACCCCCACCGTAGCTGCAACAGTCCTGCGTATCGAAATTCGCCCCGGCGGCAAGCTGCACAAGAGTGACGTAGTTGCGGTTGTTGACGGGAAGGTCCTCAACCGCCTTGGAGTCGATCAGGGTGCTCAAATCGGACGTCTGCGATTGCAGCGCCGGAGGCTCTCCTCCGACTGTGACCACTTCCTTCACCTCGCCCACGTCCAGCGAAATGTCCAGCTTGAGTCTGTCGCCCACCGCAAGCGTCACTTGTTTGACACTCGCCGTTTTGAACCCGGGTTTTTCGATGCGTACGCTGTAACGGCCGGGGGGGACGAAGGTGAAAACATAGTTGCCGCCGCCCTCGGTCTTCGCGGACTGTTCCACCTCAGTGTCGAGGTTCCGGATGGTGACTGAAGCGCCGTCGATGGTGGCTCCGCCTTTGTCCGACACCACCCCGACCACATCGGCCGTTTTCACCTGAGCGAGAACTTGATAGGGGAGAAAACCCACAATCAGGGCCAGAACAGAGAAAGTCAAGAAGCGGCCGAGATTCCCTTTTGCCTGCAAAAGACGCTTGATTCCGGGCTGCCAATCGTTCATCGTGGAACCCCTTGGCGCAGTTTTATAGACATCAGACCACCGGACTATCTAATATGTAAAACTGGGTTGTCAAGTGCTTTTTTCTGGATGTGGTGCGCGATGCCGCGAACGGCGAACCCTGCCGGACAGGAAAAGGCAGCGACCGTCGGGGAGCAGTTTCTACGAGCGCAACAAATGGACTAGAGCGACGCCCGCGCTTCCGTTCCCTTAACCCTCCGCGGCCTGCGAGCTGGACTCGAGGGTCAGGACAACTTTGGAGGTGGCCAGGGGAGCGCGCTCGCGCTGCAGGTGTTGCGCCATCGCATCGAGATGAAGTCGCATGGCGGCACGCGCCCGGTCGGGATTGCGTTTGGCAAGCGCCAGGAAGATTTGCTTGTGGTGTTCGAGAGCTTCATCGGCGACGCCTGGTTGCGTGAGGGTTTCTCCGATCCATTGCTGCATGAGATTGCGGATCAGCTGCAGCGCGTTCTGCAGGATTCGATTGTGCGCGGCTTTGCCCACGGCCAGGTGAAAGTTGATGTCGGCCTCCTGAAATGCGGCGCGATCATTGCGATTCGCCTCCATCTGATCGAGATAATCACCCACCTCCTTCAGGTCTTCCGCCGTCGATCGCTCGGCCGCAAGCCCCACCAGCTCCACTTCGATTAATCGTCTGGCTTCCACCAACTCCTGCGCTTCCGAGGCCACGCTTCCGGTAATCGCCCAGAGAAGCGGACGGGACAGAAATTCCGAACGGCGGCATACAAAAGTGCCATCGCCCAGCCGGGTCTCAATCATTCCCATGATTTCGAGCGCCTTAAGAGCCTCGCGGAGCGAGGCCCGACCGACCGCTAACTGCCGGCACAATTCCCGCTCAGGAGGGATGCGCTCCCCTTCGTTCCAATCCCCGCGAATAAGATGCGAAACCATCTTGCGGCAAATGTCTGCGGTGAGCGTAGAACGCAGCATGGGGGTTAGAAAGCTTTTGGAAAGCGGGTTGACAGCGGGTCGTTTCTTCTGCAGATTCACGGACCGGCTCCAAAGCGCGCATTGCGGATGAGAGATGCGCTTGGGCAAAGTCTAATCGATCATATGGCATGATGTCCACACGAGTTTCTTGACAAAAACAGCGTTCCATCATATGGTCTGATGTCTATGTCACTCACCTATGAACCTTCCGTTCAAGATTTTTTGTCGCGGGGACCCTTAGGATCATTCGTTGGCGGGGAAAATCGCGCTCTGGAGTCCTCGGCCATCTTCCCCACCGTGGATCCGGGCTCGGGTGAATTGCTGGCCAATGTGAAAGAAGCCAGCCCGGCTGAGGTCGAAGATGCCGTCGCCGTTGCCCGGCACGTCTTCGAACGCGGCAAATGGTCGGGGCTGGCCCCAAACCAGCGCGCCGTCCACCTTCACCGGCTGGCAGATCTGGTGGAGGCTCGTAAGTCCACGCTGGCCGAGATTGAATCGCTCGATGTGGGCAAACCGCTGTCGCAAGCCGAATGGGACATCGGCAACTTTTGCCAGACGCTGCGCTATTACGCCAATCTGTCCGTTCACGTCCAGTACCGCAATCCGATCGCCGTGGCACAACACGAGGCCCGCACGGTTCACTTTCCCCGCGGTGTGTGCGCCTTTATTTTCCCCTGGAATTTCCCGCTTCTGTTGGTGGGCTGGGGAATCGCCCCGGCCCTGGCTGCCGGCAATACGGTCGTCATCAAACCTGCGGAGGAAACGCCCCTTTCCACCCTTTATCTGGTGCAAATCGCTGAGGAGGCGGGCATGCCGGCGGGTGTGATCAATGTGATTCCCGGCTCCGGCGAGGTCACGGGCGCTGCTCTTTCCCGTCATCCTGGTCTGGCTCGGATGTCGTTCACCGGTTCTCCGGAGGTGGGCCGGCTCGTAGCCCGTGAATGCGGCCTGAATCTGGTCCCGGTAAAGCTCGAACTGGGAGGCAAGGGGGCGGCCGTGGTGTTTGCGGATACCGATGTTGATGCCACCGCCGAGGCCCTCGTATCGGCGATCACTCTGAACGCGGGACAGGTTTGCTGCACCGCATCGCGATGGGTGGTGGACGATCGCATCTATGACCAGTTTGTATCGTCGGCAATCGCCCGAATGAAGCAAGTCCGGATCGGGTACGGCCAGGACCCCGCCACGCAGATGGGACCGGTCGTCAGCCCAAAGCAGCGCGACCGGATCCTGGGTTATCTGGACAAAGCCAAACAACAAGGCGGCGAATCCCTGCTCGCAGGTGGCCGGGCGAGTGTGCCCGAGAAGAACGGGTACTACGTGAAACCAGCACTTTTGGCGGGTGATGCTTCGAATGTCGCGTGCCGTGAGGAGATTTTCGGCCCGGTGGCATTTGTGCTCCGGTTCCGAGATGAGGAAGAAGCGATCAGGCTGGTCAACCAATCTCCCTACGGCCTTGCCAACAGCGTTTGGTCGCGCGATTTGGAACGGGCCAACCGGGTCGCCGAAAAAATGGTCGCGGGCAACAGCTGGATCAACGCCCATAACGTCTTTGTGCATGGCGTTCCTTATGCGGGGGTGAATCTTAGCGGTCTCGGCGGTGGGGTGCTGGGCCCGAATACCTTCTTTGATTACATGCGGGATTTATCGGTCGTTCGGCCGCTTCAGGGCTGAGCGACGGTAGCGGAAGCACCCAGGAGACCGAATGGCGACTGACGTTACGACTCGAGTCCCCGATCGGCTTGAGTCCATGCGCTCGGGCAAAGCGCAACCCGTGGCCATCGCACGCGGTGTTTGGCTCAGAGAATTCGCCGGCAAGAGCTGCGGAGCGCAGCGCTTCAGCACGGGCAGCGCCACCTTCGAAGCGGGCGCGGCGCTCGCCTATCACACCCATCCCATCAGCGAGGCCATCACCGTGATCAGCGGCACCGCGCGAGTCGCGGTCGAGGGGCGGCGTTATCTGCTCCAGCCCTTCGATTCGCTCCACGTTCCCCGCCATGTCGCACATGAAGTTTGCAATCTGTCCGCGACTTCCGATTTGGTGGCCTTGTCGGTGTTCGCCTCTTCCGAGCCGACGCGGCAGGAAATCAAAACCGACTTTGCGGTCATCGAAAAAGGTCTGGCCAACCCGCGGCCGGGCGACCCCGAATCTTTGGTTCGGTTTGCGGAAGCGGAGTTGTATGAACTCTGGCCCGGGGCGCAGTTCCGCGACTTATTTGCCGGCCGTTTTGGATCCGTCGGAATCTGTGGCGGCTATGGGCGGTTTCTGCCGGAGAGTTCCCTGCCTTGCCACACTCACTTGTACGACGAATCGATTACGATTGTGGAAGGAGAAGCCGTCTGCCTAGTCAAAGGCAGCCACTATTCGTTGCGCGACTGCGATACTGCGGTCATTCCTGAAGGCCGGCCGCACCGCTTCCTCAATCTCTCCGCTTCCCCGATGGCGATGTTGTGGGTTTATGCGGGCAACGAGCCGGAAAGAACGCTGGTTTCGGCTTCTCTGTGCAATGGCAATCTTGTCTGGCCGGGGGAAAACCACCCTGCCTCGAGGTGATGGGGAATCGCATGGCAGATCCAAACAATCTCAAAGTGGCGCTTTCGGCGGACTTCCTGGATGAAGAGGGCAATTTGATTTTCCCGGATATCGGACTCTCTTTGCTAGAGGCGGAAGGCATCGCTCACGAGTTTCTGCGGGACTGCCATCCGGAATATCTACCGGTTCAGCTGCGCGACTACGATGTTCTGATTACGATGAAGCCGAAGGTTACGGCGAATTCCCTTCAGGACGCGGAACGGCTTTGCGCCATCGGGAGAGTCGGCGTCGGTTACGACAATGTGGACCTCACGGCCTGCACGGAACACGATGTCGCTCTGTATATCACTCCCGCCGGTGTTGTGCGTCCCATGGCGTCTGCGATCGTGCTGATGGTCCTGGCACTTTCTCATAATCTGGTCATCAAAGATCGGATGATGAGGCAGGGACGGTGGGTCGAGAGCACCCGCAAACTGGGCCGCGAACCCAGAGATCGTGTGATCGGAACGATCGGGCTCGGCAACATTGCGCGCGAGGCGCTTCGGCTCCTGCGCAATTTCACGCCGGCAAAGTTGCTGGCATTTGATCCCTATGTTACGGAGTTGGAAGAAGAACAGCAGGACATCGAACTGGTTCCCCTCGAAACTCTCCTGCGTCATTCCGATTACGTGTTAGTGAATTGCCCGCTGAATAAGGAAACCCGGCACTTGATCGGAGCGGGCGAGTTGCAGCTCATGAAACGATCGGCGGTTCTGATTAACACCGCCCGGGGGGCCATCGTCGATCAGGCGGCGCTCATCCATGCTCTGCAAACGGGGGTCATCGCCGGGGCCGCCCTCGACGTCTACGAACAGGAGCCTCTGGAAAACGATTCGCCGCTTCTGCAACTCGATAATGCCATCCTGACATCCCATTCGGTGGGATGGACCGAGGAACTGTTTCGCGATATGGGCAGAATTGACTGTCTGGGCGCGATCGCCATCAGCCGTGGCCAGGCGCCCGACCATATCGTCAATCGCGAGGTTCTGGGACGTCCTGGATTTCGTAAGAAACTCGCGCGGTTTGCAAAAAGTCGCGGCTGATCATTTGTGCACAACACTCGAGGAGCGTGATTCGAGATGAATCCGGTAAAAGCGAAGCTGAAACGCGGGGATTATGTCTGCGGCCAGATGGTGCTCGAGTTTTTTACGCCCGGCATCGCCGCCGTGCTGCATAGCGCCGGAGCCGAATTTGTAATCTTCGATATGGAGCACTCGCGCTGTGACATGTCACTGCTGGCGCACATGATCGCCACCTGCGCGGGTGCAGGAATCGTCCCCATGGTGCGCGTGCCGGATGCCAATTTCGCGCCGCTTTCCCGGGTCTGCGATTTGGGCGCGCGGGGAGTGATGATTCCGAGAATTGAGAGTCGGGAACAGATGTCGGAGGTGGTTGCAGAACTGAAGTATGCTCCGCAGGGACGCAGAGGCGTCGCCCTGGGCATTGCTCATGACGGTTATTGTGCGGCCGGCCCGTCCTATTTTCCCGAGTCGAACGAAGACCTCCTGATCATCGCCCTGCTCGAAACTGCGAGAGCATTCGAAAGACTGGATGAAATTGTGTCCGTACCCGGAGTGGACGTCGCTTGGATGGGTCACTACGATCTTACGGCCTCCATGGGAATCCCGGCGGAGTTTGAACATCCTAAGTTCTTAGGATGTATGGACGCTTTGGTCAAAGTCTGCGTCCGTCACAAAGTCGCGCCGGGCTTTCTTCCGGCGACCGCCAAAGATGCCAGCCGCTGGATCCGCAGCGGATTTCGCATGATCAGTTTAGGAACCGACATCGGTACCTTCATTCAAGGATTCCGCAGCTTCCACAACGCAGTCGAGGAAACGCACCGTACCCCAATCTCGATTTAGCTACCCCTCCCCACACTCCTAACGGTCTAAGGTGATGGAGCGCAGCTTCACAATGGGCGGCCTCCCACACCCGTTCTCGCATGCTTTGCTCGACCCGTAGCACTCCTGGGTCCGTCCTCTGACCATCCGACTCAAACACCCCATGTACGCCCGCACGCCAATCACAACTCCCCGTTGCGGGAAGGTCCTATGAGTTTCGTGGGGATGGACCATGGCAGCGTCGGCACTTCAGGCGGGATCTAATTCCCCCTCTTGCCCGCTCGGCTGCCCTTTGTCTGCTGCGCAGCAATCCAATCAAAGATGTGGGCGCGGAGCTCTCCGAGGGGAACGACTCCTTCTTCAAGAACCGCCTGATTGAAAGCTCTCAGCTCGAAGCGTTTGCCTAGCTTGCTCTCCGCCTCCGCCCGCAGCGCCATGATCTCGAGCCCTCCGGAATCATATGCGGTCAGCTGCCCCGGCATGACGGCGATTCGATCCACATAATCGTTCGCCTCATCGGCGGTGAAGCGGCCGGACTCCATCATGTAATCAATCGCCCGCTGCCGAGTCCAATGGAACACGTGCAATCCGGGATCGACCACCATTCCTCGGGCTGGCCACATCCGCCGAAGGATCGCGGCCGCGTCGGTGTCGTAGATGCCCCCCTCTTCCGCCAGGGCTTCCGCATAACGGGCCCAGCCCTCGGAGTAGGCTGCGTTTTCGACAAACCTCGACAGTTTTGTCGGTGTCTGAAGCTTAGCGGCAAGCGCTTTCTGCAAGAAGTGTCCAGGCACGGTCTCATGCACCACGGTGATTTCGGCCTGGGCCCGGGTCTCGGTTGCCTGGTCGCCCAGCTTGATGAGAAAGACGGCGGGCTCGGCCGGATCCGGTTCCGCCTGGAACCGCGAGCCCACTCCCGCGGATTCTTCAAACGCCGGCAAAGGCCGGATCACGACATCCTGCCTGGGCAGGGCGGGGATCAACTTGGCCGCGGTTATGCTCTTCGCGCGTTGGAGAAAGGATTGTGAAAAGCTGAGCAGCTCATCCTTCGATTGAAAGTGCTCTCGCGGATTGGTTTTGATCGCCTGGAGGAGGGTTTGGATATCGGCTGCGGGATAGGTGCGTTGACCGATCTTCTCGGCTTGCCTCAGGTTTGCGCTCACCGTCTGTTCGCCCAACTGGAAAACCTGCTGCGGAGTTCGTGCAAGAGTGGTGTTGGCGCGAAGAAATGCCGCATAACACGCCCTGCCGTTGGGCAGGTCCGAAACCGCCACAGTTTCGCGCGCCCGGGGCAGGTAGTCTTGCGCAAGATAATTGGCGTAGAGCCGCAATGCGGGATTAATCCGATCCACGATCAGCCGCCGGAAAGCCTCGCGGAAGGCCGGATCAGCACTCCGCGCAGCGGGAGAAAAGAATGGCGACTTCTCCGGGTCGCCGGTCGTCATCTCGAGCATTTGCCGGATCACGCGGCGGACCACCGATTGTGGAGCGGAATAACCGTTCCGCAGCCCGAGTTTCAGGTTCGCGATCTCCACATCGACGTAGTGCGGCAGACTGCCCCAGCGCCGAAGAGCCTGTTCCCTGTCCACCGCGCTATTGACAGGTTGGCGTTCTGCGACCTCCGAGAAGCGCGATTGCCAGCCGTCGAAGTGGTCTACGTTCCACAGTTCAGGCTGGCAAACCCGCATCTGCAGGTCCGATTCCAACTGCTCCCGCAGGGTCGCGTAGGTGGCGCGAGCCTGGGGCGGGAGTCGGCCGGCATCGAAGCAGAGAACTTCGCGCAGCTCCTCGCGTTCTTCGGCAACCTGGCGCGCGATGGCCGGCGGAGTGCGGTCGGCGAAGCGGCTGCGATCGCTGGTGGGAATACCAGAGAAATCGGAGAGCGTAGGGTCGTATCGCAGTTGTTGAGTTACAAAGCGATCGGCAAGTTTATCCAGCTGGGCATCGGGCGTTTGTCCTGTACTTGCGGAAACAAACAGGACAGCGACGGCGACAAGAAGCATACAACGGGCACTGTTCTTATAGAGAGCCATGGGCTACGGACTTTTTGCTTGCTCCTCGCTGAAGGCCCTGTGGGCCATGGCGCGCTTGGAGCGCAACCGGGTCCGCGCACATCGAGATGCAGCCATCGCTACCGTGACCTCCGTAACCCAAACAGAGTACTTCGTCGTCCGCAAATAACGGCGCCGTGGTCAAATGAGAATTCCCCAATGAGAAAGACCTTGTCTTTGGGAAGTACGAGCCATCTTCTCGGCGAGTCTCAGACCGCGAGGAAATTGGGAGCATTATGGGCATGCTCAGCCCCACAGGCGATTCCGGGCGAGGAACGGCACCCTGGTCACTGGTCGTGTTTACCCTTGATGGCCAATACGCATTGCACCTGCGCAATGTGGAGCGCGTGGTGCGCGCGGCGGAAGTCACACCTTTGCCCAGAAGTCCGAACATTGTGCTCGGCGTCATCAACGCGCACGGAAGCATCCTTCCGGTTGTAAATGTCCGACGGCGGTTTCGGCTGATGGAGCGAGCAATGGAGCCCACGGACTGCCTGATCCTGGCCAAAACCTCTGTACGCCGCGTGGCCTTGTTAGTGGACGTGGTGACCGGCGTGATCGAGCGCGCCCCGGAGGAGGTGGTTCCCGCCGCCGCAATTGTTCCCCGCACGGAATACATCGAAGGGATCACCAAGCTCGATGAAAATATACTCCTCATCCACGATCTGGACAGTTTTCTCTCTCTGGATGAAGAGAGGGCCCTGGACGATGCGCTGAATTCAATCCCCTAAGGCGACCCATGAGCAGCAAAATCGACGACCAACTACTGGACGAGATCGCAGACCTGGTCGCCGAGCGCATTGGCCTGCACTTTCCCCCGGAGCGCCTGGGAGATCTCGAGCGCGGCTTGAGCGCAGCCGCTTCCGACTTCGCTTTTGATAACGTCGATTCTTGCCTGCGTTGGCTGTCTTCTTCTCCCTTAACAAAGAACCAGATCGAAGTTCTGGCCAGCCATCTCACGGTGGGAGAAACCTATTTCTTCCGGGAGAAGAAAAGCCTGGAGATCGTCGAACGAAGCATTCTGCCCGACCTGATCAAGTCACGCGAAAACGACCGCCGATTAAGAATCTGGAGCGCCGGCTGCTGCACCGGCGAAGAGCCGTACACCCTTGGCATCATCCTGGCGGGGATGATTCCGGACCTGAAGCGCTGGAACATTACTCTGCTGGCCACCGACATCAACCCGCGTTTCTTGTCGAAGGCATCGGTGGGCGTCTACAGCGACTGGTCCTTTCGGGACACGCCGGAATGGATACGCCGACAGTACTTCCATAAGGCAAAAGGCGGCAACTTCGAAATTATTTCCCGGGTCAAGAACCTGGCGACCTTCGCCTATCTGAATCTTGCGGAAGACGCTTTCCCCTCGCTCACCACCAACACCAATGCCATGGACATCATTTTTTGCCGCAATGTCCTCATGTATCTTGCCCCCAGGCATGTAAGAACCATCGCACGAAATTTTTACCGCTGTTTAACCGAGAGCGGCTGGCTGGTGGTGAGCCCCAGCGACGCGTCCGCGGAGTTGTCTTCGCAATTCGCGATGGTTCATCGCTCCGGCGCCATTCTTTACCGGAAGGGCACGGCATCGGCGGAGCCGGACCTGGTTCTGCCCAGCGGAGAGCCGGACGGGTCCCGGATCTCATGGGCGGCGAGCAGTTCCCCGCTTGAGCCGGAGACGCCCGCTTACATTCCCCCCGCACAACTCGAACCGCCCCGCGCAGCCGGCCAGGGGGCGGGCACTCCCTCGGCCGAGGCCCTTCCCGATGAGGCCCTCGCTCTCTATGAGCAGGGACACTATGCAGCCGCGGCGGACCGGTTGGCAGCGCGGTTGCGCCAGGCACCCGAGGATGAACAAGCCATGACCTTAATGGCGCGCGTCCACGCCAACCAGGGCAATCTCGGCGAAGCGCTCGCCTGGTGCGACCAAGCCGTCGCCAGACAGAAAATGAATCCGGGCATTCATTATCTGCGGGCGACGATCCTGCAGGAGCGGGGCGCCCTGCTTGAAGCTGTGCGCTCGCTGCAGAGCATCCTGTATCTCGATCCAAACTTCGCGCTGGCCCACTTCACTTTGGCAACCATCGCACGGCAACTCGGACGACTCGCAGCCTCGGACAAACATTTTGAAAACGCCAGGGCGCTGCTGGCAACTCATCCGCCGGAGGAAATCCTGCCCGAGTCGGGTGGAATTACGGCGGGCCGGCTCACGGAAATCATTTTGCGGAGCACGGCCAGAAAGGCGCTTCGGTGAGAGTGGGAAGCAATGACGGCGCCATGGATGGGCACTCCAAAGCCGTGGACTGGCCGGCCGTCCACCGTCGTCTGGAAGCGGCTCGAGCGACCATCGAACAGCAGGTCTCGCTGTCCCGCGAGGGCAAGAAAGCGCTTCTCAAAGCGCGGGCCATATCTCTGGCAGCTCGGAAGGAGAGTGAAGCCCGAGAAGAGCATCTCGAGATCATCGAGTTCCAATTGGCTTCGGAAACCTACGGCATTGAACTCAGCCACGCCCGCGAGGTCAGCCTCCTGAAAGAACTCACGCCCGTGCCCTGCACTCCCGCGTTTGTATTGGGCATCATCAACCTGCATGGGCGGGTGTTGTCGGTGGTGGATCTGAAGCGGTTTTTCGATCTCCCCAACAAGGCCCTGACCGATCTCAACCGCGTCATCGTGGTTCGCAAAGACAGCATGGAAGTCGGCATTCTCGCCGACACCATCCATGGAGTACGTCGGATTCGGCTGCGCGAGCTTCAGCCCTCGTTGCCGACCTTGACGGGCATCCGCGCGGAATATCTGAAAGGCATCACGGGAGAGCGGCTTATCGTGCTCGACGCCGACAAGCTGCTCTCCGATTCAAAAATCGTAGTACAGGAAGAACCAAACTAGCGGGAAACCTTTTTTAGGAGGTGCAAGATGACATCGTCGATTGGAGCGAAGATTGGAAGCGGTTTTGGGCTGGCGCTGGTAATTCTTATTGCCATCGGAGCGGTGTCCTATACCAGCACGGCCAAATTCATGGACACCGCCGGCTGGGTGGCGCACACCTACCAAGTGCTCGATAACCTCGCGGGATTCCTGGCGGCGATGAAGGACGCGGAGACCGGACAACGAGGCTACGTGATCACCGGAGAGGACCGGTACTTGGAACCGTATCGCACCGCCGCGGTGGTTGCCGATCAGAATCTGAAGAATCTTCGCCGATTGACGGCCGACAACGCCGTGCAGCAGCGGCGGCTGGATGCTCTCGAACCGGTGGTTGCCTCCAAGTTCGCCGAGCTGCAGGAAACCATCGCCTTGCGCAGAGACAAGGGATTTGAGGCGGCGGATAAAGAGATCCTGACCGACCGGGGAAAACAGGACATGGACCGGATCCGGCAGTTGAGCGGGGAGATGCAGGGGGAGGAGAACGGGCTGTTGCAGCAGCGCTCGGAAGAAGAAAAAGTGCGTGCCCAGGCCACCAAGCTAACCATCGTTTTGGGAAGCCTCCTGGCGCTCATCCTGGTCATGGCCGCCGGTTTTGTCATCACCCGCAACATCGCCATCCCGCTGAAGGAAGTATCGCAGGGGGCACAGCGCATCGCGGCGGGAGATCTGCTGGTGAACTTGGTTTCTGACCGCCGG
>JASHRB010000573.1 GCA_030037575.1 Candidatus Sulfotelmatobacter sp.
GCTAAACGAAGTTCCCCAACCCGCGGCATACGTGCCGTAGGGATAGGTCGAAATGATGCCCTCGCCGGGCGCGGCCACCCAAACATCCGGGCCGTAGTTCGAGAAGCTTGAACGCGTGTCCAGGTCGGATGTCGATGCCACTCCCATCACATAGTTGAGGCCGGCGGGATAAACCGTGACTTCTTCCCCGCTATTGCCGGCAGAGGCGACAGAGATGAGGCCCTTACTGTTGGCGTAGTTGATGGCATCGGCCATTTCCGTCGAAGCGGAACTGAAACTGAAACTCATGCTGATGACTTTGCCACCGTTGGCGACCGCGTAGTAGGTGGCGCGGATGATGTTCGAGAGATAGCCTGTACCGTCGGCGGAGAAAGCCTTCAGCGGCATAATCTTGGCCGTCGGAGCCACCAGGTGAACGATGCCGGCGGTCATGGTGCCGTGTCCGAAGTCGCTATAGGGACCGCCATCCAGCACCGCCGCCGTGGATTCATTGACCACCGCGATGGTCGAGGAGTTCACGACTGCAGGCTCCGGAGAGCCGCCATCCAGCACCGCCGCCGACGATTCATCCACATCGCCCATTTCGCTTCCGTTGGGAGTGTTGTTGATGAAGTTGTAGCCGGGAACCAGGACTGGAACCAACGCCGGATGCTCGGTGTCGACGCCGGTATCGATCATGGCGACGGTTCCTGAGCCGGTAACGCCGAATGCCGACCGGGCTTGGGGAAGCTGAACGATTGCCGCCGCCGGCTGATTGGCGTAGCCATCCCATACCGGCGCCGTGTAATAGGGAATCGGAGTGCTATCGAGCAAAGACTCCGGGGTCGAGCCCAGGGGAGCTCCCACCAGAAACAATTCCTGATCCAGTTCTGCATCGACCACGCCAATCTGACTCAGCAACTGAGTCAGGAACGAGGTCAGGTCAAGGGGGTTTTGAATCGTGATCAGGAAAAGCTGGCCCTGGGGATCGCCGAGATTCAGAGAAACCTGGCAATCCAGGAGCAAGCAGGTGGCCTGGATGCCGGCCGAACCCAAAGCATCCCGCACAATAATTCCCTGTTGCGCGTTCGCCCGCGGCAACACCGTCAAGATCAATAGAAGGGCAATCCAACAAAAGCGTTTCATGATGTCCCCCCGGAATTTCCTACCATTCCTGACGCCAGCAATCGATCTGTTCGAACCAGATTTCAACACCACCAATGTGCCATCTCAAGATTACGAATTCCTGAAATGCCGTATTACCTAGGTCACGCCTCAATCATGCCTCGAATACTTTCGCCGTCGGGCACCGGCACAACGATGTTTCGCGTGTCGGCCACTCCGAAGACGAGCTGCAAATGATCGGTGGGGGTAACCCCAAAGTCGAATTCCCCTACGTCATTGGTGCGGCTTTGCGACAGGGTGTCGCCCTTGCAAAGCAGGCGCACGGGGATGCCGCCAATTCCCTGGTCGGGCTTGGCCGAGTCGAGCACTTGGCCCAGCAGGACCACCGATTGCGACCCCGGTTTGGGCTGCATGCGCATATCGATGCACAAGCTGCCTGACCGATAGAGCAATTGCCGCACAACCGAAGCTGTGCCGCGCACTCCGACGGTTATGGGATTAAGAGCGCTATCGAACACGAGCCGCGCCATTTCGAATTTCTTGCCCCGGTTCTCCTTGGCGGAAAAGGTTTGGTGCAGAATGAAGCTGGTTTTCACCGCCTGGAGTGCATACGCGGGGGGAGCAAAACCGCGTTCCTGATTCGCGAAGTTCACCATATGTCTCCATGTTCCCAAAGTTTTACTGCACTGGCTGCATCCCTGATCGAGATGCTCGCGCATCTTGGCTGATTTTTCCCTGCGGTCGACTCCGCGAGCGAAGTCGATCCATTCGTCAATCGAAAAATGTGCCATCATTCGCCTCACCACAACGGGAGTTTTTAAATCTGGTAATAAGGGTCGTTCGCGGCCGAAAAAATATAGGGAAGGGCGGGTAAGCCGGGGACCGCCGGTTACCCGGTGGTTACCTTCCCCACCAGAACGAACGGCGCCCAATAGTATGGATGGGGATGGGTTTTTCTGAGCTCCAGTGTCGCTTGCCGGAGAGCGTCGGCTTTGTCGGAAGCGCGGTCCAAATGAGCGTAAAAGGAGGCCATAAACTGGGCCGTGCTCCGATCCTGTACATCCCAAAGGGTCAGCAGCGTAGCCTGTGCGCCGGCATAAATGAGCCCCCGCAGCAGCCCCAGCAGTTCATCTCCGTCGGCCAGGACGTTCAGGCCGGTGGCGCATCCGCTGAGCGTAACCAGCTCAGCGGGAAGCTTCATTTGGTAAAGATCATAGAGACTTAGAATTCCGTCGCCGAGCTTAATTCCCGAAAACATCGGATTGTCTTGCCGGAAGTAGCCGTGGGTCGCGATGTGAATGAGGCGGCTGTGCAGGCCTTTCTCCGCCAGGACCTTGGCGGTGGCCGACTCGCCAACCAACAGCTCGGATTGCGGCAGGGTGGCGGCCACCTTTCGCACTTCCTCAGCCACCGTGGGAGCGTTGGCGTCGGGAATGCCCAGAACCAGAGCGCTTCGGTTGGGGTTTGCGGCTCGCGCTTGGCAAAGCGCGAAAATGGCCGCGCTGGGAGCAAAAGAAATTTTGAAAGAGTCGATTAAATATCGTTCGCCATCGAACAGCGCCTGAAAAGGAATCGAATGAAGCGGGCCATGGGGAATCATGAGCAGGTGATCGCCTCTTAGCAGCTTGCCGACAGGCTCCAGGATGGCGTGGTGCAGTTCCTTCAGGTGGTGCAGAGTGCTCTTCATAAGAGACGGGCCGAAGACTGCAAGGTATTCCGGCCCCAGGCGGAACTTGGCCAGCTGGAATTGCAGTCTGGCGACCAGATCGTTGACCTGCGAAACCGGAGCAAGGGAAACGAAATCCAGCGAATGCTTGCCCAGCACGGCCGCGATGAGCTGTTCGCGAATCTGGAAATACTCGACCAGCGTGCAGCCGGGCGCGAGCGCGCGGCGGATTTCCTCGACGCTCACCGACGGGGGTGAGGCAAGACCGGACGACTCGGCTATGGGCAAGGGGATTTCGCGCGTGACGCGCAGCAATTCGTGCTCGCGTTTGTGAATCTCCGCCTGAATTCGAGCCGCCCATTCCGGAGACCTCCGGCTCTCGCCTAGTTGGGCGGCTTCGTATTGCCGCGACAGGGAGTGTATTTCTGCGCGGAGGCGTTGCAGCTGGCGGATTGAATCTGGAGCGGCATCGGTTGCCAAGTGAAATTCCGATCTCGAGTTGAGCATGAGGTCGCGCAGGCTGCGCGACTTCGCTTGTTCGATGTGCTCGAACGCCTCCTCCCGCCGGGGTTGGGGTGCAGCCTCGAGGCACAACTCTACGAGTTCCTCGTAGATGGCCAGCCGGTTTTTCATGAATGATATGCGTAACTGTTCCCGGCTGAGGTCGCCGCGCAACTTCTCGACAATCTGTCTTGCCGCTTGGTAACTCTGGTAGGCCTCGTCAGGGGAGCCTACAGCGGCGCGGATGCGACCCAGCAGATGGTGGGCCTGATAGTTCAGCACCGGGAGTTCC
>JASHRB010000574.1 GCA_030037575.1 Candidatus Sulfotelmatobacter sp.
TGGGCTGGGTGGGTTACGAGGTGCAGAGTTCGCCCTACCTCACTTATGCGGGCGTGCGCAAACCGCAGCCGGTGCCCTTCAGCCATCAGCATCATGTCGCCGGTCTCGGCATCGATTGCCGCTATTGTCACACTTCGGTGGAAACTTCCAGCTTCGCCGGCATTCCACCCACTCGCACCTGCATGAACTGCCACTCCCAAATCTGGACCAACGCCGCGCTGCTCGAGCCGGTGCGTGCCAGCTATCGCTCGGGTGAGTCGTTGCAGTGGACGCGGGTCAACACGCTGCCCGATTTTGTTTTCTTCAATCACAGCATTCATGTCACCAAGGGAGTCGGTTGCAACACCTGCCACGGGCCGGTCGATCGCATGCCGCTCATGTACCAGCAGGAATCGCTGCAGATGGAGTGGTGCCTGAATTGCCATCGCGCCCCGGAAAAGTATTTGCGTCCGCGCAATCAGGTTTTCAATATGCGCTATGAAGAACCGTCGAGTACGAAGCCGGTCGTGCTCGATGGCCAGAGCTTTACTGATCAACTCGATCTGGGTTCTTTTCTGTCAACCAAGTACAGCGTTCGCAGCGTGAAAGACATTACCAGTTGCGACACATGTCACCGGTGAGCGGAAGCCGCGGTTGGGAAAGGGCACGACTTTAGTCGTGCCCTCATGGGCAAAGATGTAGTTTCTTATTTGTCGTGCTGAGCGGAGAGGGTGCTGGGCCAAGCCAGGCGCATTCGGAGTCGACCGACCCCGGGGGTGTGTGCGGCGCCTGTGTTGACAGCATTTGAGTTTCTGCCATGAACGATCATAATCAAAACGGCCAGGTTTGCCCCTCCAAACGCGGCAAGCTGGATCTCGCTTCCCTCCGCGCGGAAATCGAAAAGGCCTCCGGCCCGCAGTATTGGCGCAGCCTCGAAGAGCTTGCCGGCAGTCCCGAGTTTCAGGAAGCCCTGCACCGCGAATTTCCTAAGGGCGCGTCCGAGTGGGTCGAGTCCGTTTCGCGCCGCGGTTTTCTCAAAGTCATGGGCGCGTCGATGGCGCTGGCCGGCATGACCGGATGCGTGAAACTCCCGCTCGAGCCCATCGTCCCCTACGTTCGCCAGCCCGAAGATGTCATCCCCGGCCGTCCTCTGTTCTACGCCACCGCGATGACGCTCGGGGGATACGCCAGCCCGCTCCTGGTGGAAAGCCATCTCGGCCGCCCCACAAAAATTGAAGGCAATCCGCAGCATCCCGCCTCGCTTGGCGGCACCGATATTTTTGCCCAGGCCTCGCTGCTCACCATGTACGATCCCGACCGCTCCCAGAGCATCGTGTCGATGGGCGATCAGCGTTCCTGGCAAAGTTTTGTCAACGCGATTCGTGGCCCGCTGAACGCGCAAAAAGCCTTGCAGGGCGCCGGCGTCCGCCTTCTCACGCCCATGATTTCTTCGCCCGCGCTGGCCGACCAGTTGCGCGCTTTCCGGAAAACTTATCCGCAGGCCAAATGGCATGTGTGGGAGCCGCTCAACCGCGACAACGTGCGCGAAGGCGCCAAGCTCGCCTTCGCGCAGCCGCTCGAGACCCGCTACGATTTTTCGAAGGCCGACGTCATCGTCTCGCTGGACGCCGATTTCCTCTACGCCGGATTCCCCGGCA
Source organism: Candidatus Sulfotelmatobacter sp. (assembly GCA_030037575.1). Classification (GTDB taxonomy): domain Bacteria; phylum Acidobacteriota; class Terriglobia; order Terriglobales; family Acidobacteriaceae; genus Sulfotelmatobacter. The sequence goes on from JASHRB010000574.1 coordinate 1,638, forward strand.
ACGTGAAATACATTCGCGATTTCGCCGCCCGCCGCAATCCCGATGGCAACATGAACCGCCTGTACATGATCGAGAGTGGTGTAAGCAGCACGGGGGCGAAAGCGGATCATCGCTGGCCGGTGAGGGCGTCTGAGATTGAAGGCATCGCGCACTCTTGGACCACGCCGATTCTGGCGAGCACGGAAGGGAACGCGACCACCAAGGAGGTCCAAGTTCTCTTCCGTGATCTGGGTCTGCACCGTGGCTCTAGCATCGTCCTTGTCGGTGATCATCTGCCTCCCACTGTTCACGCGCTCGCTCACGCCATGAATGCAAATCTGGGTAACCCCGGCAAGACCGTCTTCTACACCGACCCCGTCGACGCCAATCCCGTCAATCAGACCGAGTCGATCAAAGAACTGGTCGGCGATATCAACGCCGGCAAGGTCGATCTGCTTCTCATTCTCGGCGGCAATCCGGCCTATGATGCCCCCGCCGATCTCGATTTTGCCAATGTTCTCAAGAGCGACCGGGTTCCGCTGCGCGTGCATCTCGGCCTTTACGACAACGAAACCGCCGAACTTTGCCAATGGCATGTAAATCAGGCCCACGAACTCGAAACCTGGGGCGACGCCCGCGCCTACGAGGGTACGGTCAGCATCATCCAGCCGCTGATCGCGCCTTTATATAACGGCAGGAGCGCGCTCGAATTCGCCGCCTTCCTCAATGGACAAGACGATCCCTCCGGCCATGATCTGGTTCGCGCCTACTGGCACCAACAGCACACCGGCGCCGACTTCGAGCAGTTCTGGCGCAAGTCGCTGCACGATGGCTGGATCGAGGGCTCTGCTTTTCAGCCCAAATCTGTCGCCGCAAAGGCCGACCCCATCGACCCGACGCCGCTCGCCGATACCAACGCCATCGAGCTCAACCTCCGCCCCGATCCGGCCGTCTACGACGGACAATTCTCCAACAACGGCTGGCTGCAGGAACTGCCCAAACCCATGAACAAGCTCACTTGGGACAACGCCATCCAGATCGGCCCCAAGATGGCCGAGCGGTTGCAAATCGCCTCCAAAGACGTTCTCGAGCTCGAACTCAAGGGCAAAAAAGTCACCGGCGCCGCCTGGATCCAGGCCGGCCATCCCGATCATTCCATCACCGTCACGCTCGGCTATGGCCGCACCCGCGCCGGCCGGGTCGGCACCGGCTACGGCTTCAACGCCTTTCGGCTTCGCACCAGCGCCGCCCCCTGGTTCGCCAGCGGCGTGAACGTTCGCAAGACCGGGGACACTTACAACATCGCCTCCGTGCAGGGCATGCAAAGCATGGATACGCCCGATGGCGCCCATCGCCCCATTGTCCGCGAAACCACGCTCGCCGAATACCGCAAAGATCCGAACTTCGCCGTCGAAGAAGAAGAAAATCCCCCGTCCGGCCTCTCGCTCTATAAGCCCTACGACTACTCGAAGGAAGCCTACGCCTGGGGTATGGCCATCGATCTCAACAAGTGCGTTGGCTGCAACAACTGCATGCTGGCCTGCCAGTCGGAAAACAATATCGCCGTTGTCGGCAAAGAGCAGACTGAGCTCGGCCGCCACATGCACTGGATTCGCGTTGATGCCTACTACCAGGGCGACCGCGACAATCCCAAAGCCTTTTTCCAGCCGGTGCCCTGCATGCAGTGCGAAGACGCCCCCTGCGAGCTGGTCTGCCCGGTGGGCGCGACCAACCATTCGAGCGAAGGCTTGAACGACATGATTTACAACCGCTGCGTGGGCACGCGCTATTGCTCGAACAACTGTCCTTATAAGGTGCGCCGCTTCAACTTCCTGCTCTTCCAGGATTGGACCACGCCGCAATACAAGATGATGCGCAACCCCGATGTCAGCGTGCGCAGCCGCGGCGTCATGGAAAAGTGCACCTACTGCGTGCAGCGCATCACCGAGCACCGCATCGACGCCGAAACCGCTTCGGTGCGCGAAGGCAAAGAACGCAAAATTCAAGACGGCGATTTGCAGACGGCGTGCCAGCAGTCATGCCCGGCAAACGCGATCGTGTTCGGCAACCTCAACGACCCGAACAGCCAGGTCTCGAAGCTGAAGGCGCAATCACGCAATTACAGCCTGCTGGGCGAACTGGGCACGCGTCCCCGCACCACGTATCTGGCCGAAGTTCGCAATCCCAATCCGGAGTTGGTATCGTGAACCGCGACCGATTTGGGCGGGCGCAACGTTTGAGCGCGGCCATTAAAAGGACGGATGCAATCGCGGCTTCGGCCGCTGCGGCAAAATGAACGAACCCTACAAAATGACGGTCGAAACGCAAACGGCTCCGGTCATCGAGCCCGGCCACACCTTCGCCACCGTCACCGACAAGATCAGTGCGATCGTCCTCACCCGTCCGGCGTCGAACTCCTGGTTCCTCGGCTTCGGCATCTGCTTCCTGGCGACCATGATGCTGCTCTATGCCATCGGCTACCTGTTTATCCGCGGCATCGGCATCTGGGGCGTGACCATCCCCATCGGCTGGGGATTCGCCATCGTCAATTTCGTCTGGTGGATCGGAATCGGCCACGCCGGCACGCTCATCTCCGCCATCCTTCTTCTGTTGCGGCAGGAGTGGCGCAACTCCATCAACCGTTTCGCCGAGGCCATGACGTTATTCGCGGTGGCCTGCGCCGGGCTTTTCCCCCTGCTCCACGTCGGCCGCCCCTGGCTCGCATACTGGCTGTTTCCCTATCCCAGCACCATGGGCGTGTGGCCGCAGTTCCGCAGTCCGCTCATGTGGGACGTGTTTGCGGTGTCCACTTACGGCACGATTTCTCTGGTGTTCTGGTTCATGGGCCTGATTCCCGATTTCGGCACCCTGCGCGACCGCTCCACCAAGAAATGGATTCGGGTTGTCTACGGCATGCTCGCCATGGGCTGGCGCGGATCGGCTCGCCATTGGCATCGTTACGAAACCGCTTATCTGCTGCTGGCCGGCCTGGCCACCCCGCTGGTGCTCTCCGTTCACACCGTCGTCAGCTTCGATTTTGCCATCGGCATCGTGCCCGGCTGGCACACCACCATTTTCCCGCCCTACTTCGTCGCCGGGGCAATTTATTCCGGCTTCGCGATGGTGCTGATGCTGGCCATCCCCATCCGCAAAATCTACGGCCTCGAAGACTTCATCACCACGCGCCATCTGCAGAACTCGGCCAAGGTTATGCTCGCCACCGGGCTCATCGTCGCTTACGGCTACGGGGTCGAGGCTTTCATGGGATGGTATAGCGGCGACCGCTTTGACGCCTTCACCCTGTGGAACCGGGTGCACGGGCCGTACGCCTTCTGGTATATCTCGCTGCTCACCTGCAACATTTTTATTCCTCAGCTTCTCTGGATCCGCAAGCTGCGCTCCAGCCCGCTGGGTCTGTTCATCATCTCTTTCATCATTCTCACCGGCATGTGGCTGGAGCGGTTCATCATCGTCGTGGTTAGTCTCAGCCGCGACTTCCTGAATTCCTCCTGGGGCATGTATTACCCGACGCGCTGGGATTTCATGACCTTCTTCGGCACCATCGGCATGTTCCTGGCGGCCATGTTCCTGTTCTGCCGCCTGCTGCCCATGATTTCGATTTTTGAAATTCGGACCCTTCTGCCCGAGGCGGAAGGCAAAGCGTCGGAGGCGGCGGAGTCATGAAACGCGATCCCATCTACGGAATGATGGCGGAATTCGATACGCCGACCGCTCTGCTCGAGGCCGCGCGCCGCACTTATCAGGCCGGCTATCGCAAGATCGACGCTTACAGCCCGTTTCCCGTCGAAGGCTTGGCCGAAGAGATCGGTTTCCACCATAATGCCGTGGCTCTCGTGGTTCTGATTTGCGGCATCCTCGGCGGGCTCACCGGCTATCTCATGCAGTATTGGTGCGATGCCGTAACCTATCCCCTCAATGTAGGCGGCCGTCCCTACAACTCGTGGCCGGCGTTCATCGTTATCACGTTCGAACTTACCATTCTCTTCGGAGGCATTTCCGCGCTGCTCGGCATGCTGGCTCTCAACGGCCTGCCAATGCCGTATCATCCGGTGTTCAATGTGCCGCGTTTTTCGTCCGCCTCGAAAGACCGCTTTTTCCTGATCGTGTTTTCATCCGACCAAAAATACAATCCCGCCGGCGTGCGCGGTTTTTTCGAAGCCCTGCAGCCCCGC
>JASHRB010000575.1 GCA_030037575.1 Candidatus Sulfotelmatobacter sp.
CCGGGAAACCGGCGATGCAGAACTGCTCAAATTCGGGGAAACCTCAAAAGGCAATCCCGAGCCAAGCCCGGAGAGAGATTCCAGCCGGGAAGGTGTAGAGACTAGACGGGCAGCACCTAAGCTTCGGATTTTTCCGGAGGAGGGTGAAGGGATAGTCCAGACCACAAACTCGGCGTGAGCCCTCCAAGAGCCACGTCGGGGCGGCGAAAGCCGTAGACGGTATGAAAATCCGCAGGGCTTAAACGGCCCATGAGGGTTCAAGTCCCTCCGCCCGCACCACGTTTTGCGGGGACAGCGATCTGCCCGGCGCTCACCTGGCATGTACCTGCTCATCGAAACTGAAGCATTCGCTTGGACCCTATGTCACAACTTGCGTAGGAGACTGTTCGGCGCAATGGTTCCGCCTTCCTTGCCACCACTCTCCGGCAGCTTTCCGGGCTCTACAATATTTACGCTCGGAGAGTTTGCATACTGATTCGCGCCGGGCAACCGAAATTCGGATGGAGCGTCATTCGAACGGATCACCCACTCCCAAAGCAGAGAGCACACGGGCGAAAAAAGCAGTGGATCCGAGTAATCCGCGAACAAGTCAAGAAGTCAATAAGATTAAGTGGGCCTATGGGAAATCTTGCCGGGCTAAGCTTCTGGGCAATGGCGGGAAAGAAATCCGGCGGCATTTGCTCGCCGCATCTGCTGGGCACACCCTGCTGGTCTAACAAAGAGGAGTTTTGGTAATGTGGCGGTCTGGAACGTCCTGGACTCTTCCTTTCCAATCGCCACCACTGCCGCTCCAGTACTTAACCGCCGAATGCAATGTCGCGCTCAGATAAAACAGAGCCGCCAGCGGCAGGGTCAATGCCCATGCCGGATTCAGTCGATAGTAGTAGCGCACTATGGTCGAGTACGTAATCGTCATGGCGGCCCAGGCTGCCGCGCCCATAAAGATCGTCGGCCTACTGCGTGTGAATAACAACAGTGGAGGCGCCAGATAGACGATCACCATGCCCACGATTGTGCACAGTAGCAGTAATGGCGAGTGCTTTAGTTGGTTGAAGGCAGTGCGCGAGATCATGTGCTCGATGTGAGAGAGAGTCTCGTATCGCCGCAAACTTTGGCTCTGATCGGTTAACCCTGTCCACAGTTTCCCGCCGTGCTGCTTCAAGAGCCGGGCCAGCGCGCAGTCGTCGATAACGGCACCGCGGATGGATTCCAGCCCTCCGGCGCGTTCCAAAGTTTCCGCTCTGACCAGCATGCAGCCACCAGCCGCGCCGGCGGTCGAACGCCGGGTGTCGCGAATCCAGGCGGGCGGGTAGAGCATGAAAAAGAAATACAGGAAGGCGGGAATGAGCAGTCTTTCTGGAAGACTTTCGCAGTGCAGCTTCACCATGAACGAGACCAGATCATAGGGGCCTTGCGCAGCAATGAAAGCCAGATTCGCCATGGTTTCCGGACCATGCACCACGTCAGCATCCACGAACAAGAGCCATGCGGGATTCAGCGCACGTGCGCGCTCAATGCCCTGGTGCATGGACCACACTTTTCCCGTCCAACCCGCCGGCAAGGGCTTGCCCTGAATCACAGTCAGCGCATCGGCCTTGTCCGCTTTTTCGGCGGCACGCCGAGCCACATCCGCTGTGCCGTCTGTGCTCCCATCATCCACAAGCAGGATAGGCATAGCGACCCTCTGATTTAACAATGATGTGATCACCGCTCCGATCAGTTCCGCCTCGTTGCGGGCCGGAACAATGGCGACCATGCGGCGCGGAGACTCTGCCTTGTCACTGGCGGCGGGCTTAGCGCTTTTCATGCGCCAGAAAGCCCCTCGGGCCAAGGCAATGTAAAACCAAGTTGCGACTGTCAGGATAGCGATGCTGGTGCTCAGCAGCGACATTGGCGTGAGCGCGAGAGTACAACTTCGGAGACCTTCGATCAAGACTTGTTAGATTGAGGCCTAAGTCGTAGAAAATGATCAGGCTGAACAGTCGGACAGGCTGCCGACGCCGCGTGGGATTGCCGCGGTGAAGGTCATGCGGATTCCGTGCTCGGGTCGCAGGATCACCATGGGGCGCGCTTCGATGGTCTGGCCTGGTACCAGGCAGAAATCGTATTTTCTGAGCAGAACACTCAGAATCATGAGCATTTGCAGCATGGCGTAATTGCCGCCGATACATCCCCGGGGGCCGGCTCCAAAGGGCAAATGGGCGAAGGGCGTGTGTAGCTTCTCGTGCGCTTTGCTGAAGCGTTCAGGATCGAAATTCTCCGGATTCTCCCAGTATTGCTGCGAATGGTGGACGCCGTAAATGAAGACCACTACCGTCGACTCGCGGGGGATAGTGATATCTCCTGCGCGATCGTCTGCGAGGGCTATTCGGTCGACCATCCAAAACGGCGGGTAAAGGCGCAGCGCTTCGAGTATGACCTGAGTCGTAAATTCGAACTTCGGGACGTCGGAGAAGCTCAGAGGTTTTTCGCCCAGCACAGAATCGAACTCTTGCCGCACTTTGTCGACACATTCCGAA
>JASHRB010000576.1 GCA_030037575.1 Candidatus Sulfotelmatobacter sp.
CGAAAAGGGACCGCCGCGCACTGCCTATGTGCTCTCGCAGCAGTCTCTCGCCCAACAAGCCTTAGTTAAAACTCTGGGCCTTGCTCCCATGGCTTCGTAGTACCCCAACGTGGGTAAGACGACGCATTGCTTCTAACTCCCTCACAAATATCTGCTTACAAGCTTGTTCTCTCAACTCGCAGTAAACTCCCGCTAGCCGGCGCGCGCCAGCACCAGCCTTCTAATCATTGCCTCCGCACCCGGCGCTGGCCCCAACTGTTCGGTTTAGTACAATGAGCGCGTGAGCAATGCCGTTCGCATCGGAATCCTCGGCGACTTCAATCCTGCATTGCGCTCACATCACGCCACCACCGATGCCCTGCAGCACGCCGCCCGCAAGCTGAAGGTAAAAATCGAATGCGAGTGGCTCCCCACCCTTTCGCTCACCGATCCTAAGACTGAGGAACTCCTCGAAACCTTCGACGGTCTGTGGGCTTCGCCCGGAAGTCCCTACAAAAGTTTCGCCGGCATGTTGAAGGGCATAGAGTTCGCCCGCCGCCGCGACTGGCCATTTCTCGGCACCTGCGCAGGATTTCAGTACGCGCTCATCGAATTCGCACGCAACGTGCTCAGCATCGCCGATGCCGACACCGCCGAGAACAACTCCGGATCGAAAAACATCGTCATCTATCCGGTCGTCTGCGCCATCAGCGGAGTTAAAGGCGACGCGCCGAAGCTTTCCGGGGTTGTGCCGGAGATTCGGCTGCGTCCCGGCTCCTATTTGCAGTCGTTCTACGGCAAAGATAAAGACACCGTGAGCGAAGAGTTCTTCTGCAACTTCGAGGTCAATCCCGAGTACGAATGGGCAACCATGGAAGCCGGATTTCCCGTTGTGGCACGCGGCGCAAAGGGAGAAATCCGTGCCATCGAATCGCCCACTCACCGCTTTTTCGTCGCCACCTTATTTCAGCCGCAACTTTCCTCCACCGAGAAAAATCCGCATCCCGTCGTCCTGGCTTTTGTTCAAGCCGCTGCCGACTGGGGCAAAAAGAAGCTCGACGACAGCGTGCTCGAATAGCGATCCTGATTAGCGACGTAGGAAATTTAGGTTGCTCTTCCCCTGGTCTCCCGCGACAACGTCAGAGCGCGCGACTGCGCCCGCTTGTGATTCAGGATGACCGCTTGGCCAAAACCGCCGCCTAACTGGCGCTCGATTGTTTCGGCTGACCATCGAGGCCAAGTGAAGGCAACGGGCTGGGGGCTGCCGGTCGATGCTCGACAACATCACCAGCAGCGCAAAAACCCGGCTGGGCTGACGCCGGGGCCGCATCGTGGATGAGGATATGGTTTGCCTCGACCGCGTCATTTTGGTCCTTCTCGGAATCGCCGCACCCAGAAACGAGCCGGAACAGAAAACCTTCCATTGCCACATTTCTGGCGTCCGGCTCCCTCCCCGCTTCGCAGTTACCAAAGTCGCTGGCTTCGCGCGTGCCTGACGGCTGCACCAAGCGCATCTATGGCCATCCTTCCCTTTCGCTAGACTTCCCCAACCGAGCAATCGCAAAGCTTTGGAGCAATCATAAGTGTGCCTGCGCGCCACTCGTCCAATGACTTGTAAAGGCTCGAGTTAGCGCGCGGCGGGGGAGCCGACTCAGAATGGCCGGACAATGGATTCAGTGGTTGCGCATTCCATTCACCATTTTCCTCAGCTACATTCCGCTCATGGCGACGGTGGTCACATGCTTGTTCAGCGTGATCCTGGCGCGCGCCACGCTGCGTTATGTGGAAGCAACTGACAAAGGCCTGGCGCTTGCCCGGGAAGAATTTGAGCGCGAATGGACGCCCGACCTGCACCTTAAACTCGAGCGCATTTCCTCCACCGAAGCGCGGGTCGTGGTCACCAACCTAGCGAAAACCTCGGTTCTCCTGCAGTTGTTGCAATTTCGCAAATTGACTCATGCCCTGCCCTTCGAACGCTGTCGGCTGAATGATCCCTTAGTCGGCGGCACGACCTGGACACAGGAAATGGGCCGGCGCATCGTTAACTGCACCGACAGAAATTTCGAGGGGCCAATCGCGGTGTGCATGACCTTCTACGCCGCCGGCAGAATGTTTCGCACCGACTGGTTTCGTTCACAGATTCAGGTGCGCGAGGGGCGGATCCTGAGCCTCGAACCGAGCAATATGCCCACCCGCCGCGTGCGCGTGGTTGACAGAAAAGGTCCGGAACGCAGGCGTCAATTCGCGCAGGACGTGACCACTGCCAATCAAGAAGTTAACCGAGTGGAACCAAGTTTTGCGGCCAGCGGCGCCTGAAACCCAACAAGCCAGAACCTACGCCGCTTTCACAAATCGCAGCGAAGCTGAATTCATGCAGTAGCGCAGTCCGGTCGGCGGCGGACCGTCTGTGAATACGTGTCCCAGGTGGGCATCACATTCTTTGCAGGACACCGCGACGCGCTCCATGCCGAGCGAAGCGTCGTGAATCTCGCGTACATTTTCCTGCGCGATTGGAGCCCAGAAACTCGGCCATCCGGTGTGGGAATCAAACTTCGTTTCCCAACTGAACAGGGCATTGTCGCAACAGATG
>JASHRB010000577.1 GCA_030037575.1 Candidatus Sulfotelmatobacter sp.
CAGGCGGGTGGCGGACTCTCGCAACTTCCGATATTTGCAGGGGTTTAAAGAGGTAACCAGGGCAGCTTTCCTCATTTGTGGAGAAGGAGGCGGCCGCGGCAGTCAAATTGCATGCAACTTGAGTAGCTGCCGGTGAGTCTAATAGGCAAAAGCGGTTCAAGGTCGGAGTCGGAGGTGATGACGGCCATGTTTGACACGATGAACGAACGAGCCACGAACGACAAGGACAGATTCACGGCGACTGAACTGGCGGCGCTGCGCAGCGACCTGCTGCAGGGCGGAATGATGGATTCCTATGAAGCGGCGCAACTGCTGCAGGTGTTTTTGATGGGCCGGGGATATGGGGTTTCGCCAAAGGCAGCTCTGGATGCGGCCGGGCGGGTGGAGATGGCTGGCTGCGCTTTGCCGGTGCTGCAGCAGGAGTTGGAAAGTTTGGCGATGGTGATGTAAGCGGTGAATCCGCGGCGCGAGATTTAAGAAGCCGAAAATCTCTGGGTTGGTCGGATTAAAGCAAAATTGACCGGTCCAGTGACCCGCAAAGAAAGCCGGGCAAACCAGCCCGGCTTTGTGGTGTTTGCAGCAGAGCGGTCGAGCCTCGCTCGACGGGGCAGCCGAGGGCGGCTGCCCCCGATTTCTGAGGGCGACTACTTTCTCTTCGCTGCGGCCGCCGCCGCGGCACGCTCCTGCAGCGCCAGCGCGACCACTTGCAGCATATCGTCTTGCGGGGCCGGCTTGCCAGTCCAGATTTCGAACTGGCGGGCGGCTTGGTGGACGAACATTTCCGCTCCCGAGATCAGTTGCACGCCACGCTCCTTGGCCAGCTTCATCAAGCGGGTTTCGACCGGATCGTAGATCATGTCGAAAACATAGCGGGCATTGATTTCTTTTTCCTGCAGGGGCGTATCGCGAGTGTTGCCCATCCCGACCGGCGTCGCGTTGATGATCACGTCAAAGGCCAGTCTCTTCAGGTCGGCGCGTTTGATCGATCGCGCACGAGCGCGATGAGCCAGCTTCTTCGCGGCGGCCAGATTTCGATTGAGGATGTAGACTTCCGCGCCCCGTTCTTTCAGGCCGAAAACTGCGGCGCGAGCCGCCCCGCCCGCCCCAAGCACCAGAATTTTCGCATCCTGCAGTGTGCTCAAGCGCCGTTCGAGCGGACGCACAACGCCGGAAGTATCGGTGTTGAATCCGTACAGTTTGCCATCCTGTGCGCGCACGACCGTGTTGCAGGCCCCGATTTTTGTGGTATGCGAATCGGTGTTGTCGAGATGCGGAATGATGGCCTCTTTGTAGGGCATGGTGATGCTGAGGCCGTGAATCGGGATTTCGCGCACACAGTTCATCAAGTCTTTTAGAGTCTTGGCGTGCAGCGCGAGATAAACTGCGTTGACGTTTTCGCGGCGAAACGCCGCATTCATGATGGCTGGCGAAAGCGAGTGCGCGATCGGATCCCCGGCCACGCCGTACACCCGTGTAGCGACGTCGACCTGCTCGATGCGGTAAACGCTGCGCAGTTCCTGAGCTCGAATCTGGCCCGCAGCCGTCTCCTCTCCCTGACTAGCCGAGGCAAAGGTGAACAAGCTTCCCGCGCGCACGCCAAGCAGCCGGCTGATGATGCCCTGCTCACCCATGCATACGCCCACCAAGGAATGATTGTCTGCTTCCCGGCTCAGGAACTGCATCATCGCGACATTGTCGGATAGGGTGGTCGCGGTGCTTACGACTTTGTAAAAGTCGGCGGGGAAAGCGCGCATTTTTTCCAGGGTCTGGTCCAGCTTCTTGGTGCCTCGAAAATCGTGGAAAGAAAGGATCAGCGCCGATCGGCTGCGCAGTTTCTGCAATTGTGCGGGTTTACCCCTCTGGGCCGTCTGCAGTTCGACGTCCACCAGCTGACACCCGATGGCCGAGGCTTTTGCTAGAACATCGAGTTGGGAGGCGATGGAACCGCGGAATTTTCCTCCGCTGGCCGCACGCCGGCAAGTTGCAATAATCATCGTTCCCGCGTGGGTCTGGATAAAGTGCTTGATTTTGGGCAACGCCAGAATGGGCTTTGAAATGTAATCCAACCTGAACTCCATAAAGGAGTTATCGCGAGCCAGAGCCTCCGCCTTCTCGACCAGTTCCGAGGGGGTTGAGGCCGTCAGGGCAACACAAACTCGGGGAAGGCGTAGGGGAAGCAAGCGAGATGGGAAGTTATTGGCAGCGGAAATCATCTTGAATCAATAGCTTGAATGAATGGGGTTCGGCGCGAATCTTACAGGGGTCGCAATCCAGAATGCAACAGGGGATTGGCAAAATCTTCGAAAAAACTGTTTCCAAGGCTGTGACACCCTCGTAACCTTGACCCTCCCTTACCTGATTGTTACCTTCCGAATGGAGTCTTGGACGTGTGCTTTGGGCCCAGGTAGGCGGGCAAAATGTGGCCCATCCTCGGAGGTAACATGAAGAAAACAGGAATTTTATTGTTGTTGGCGGCGACCGCGGCGTGGGCTCAAACAACCGACCTGCCAGCGGCAAATGCGCCGACACCGGCGGGAACCGTGTGGAGCTCAGCGAGTTTTCCGATCGAGCGCGTGCAAATGCCCACGCAGGCGGACATTTACTGTGCCGGCTTCATCAGCCAGCATCCGCTCCCAGACGCCAACTTCGTAGATGGCGGCTTGCAGACGCCCGACACCACCAAGTTCGTGAACGGCGACATCGTCTATCTGAGGGGTTCCGGTTACACTGCCGGAGCCGAATATGAGATCATTCGCGCCCTGCGCGACATCAACGAATACGAGATTTTTCCCGGCCAGCGCAAGCTGTTGAAAGCGGCGGGGCAGCCGTATGCGGAAATCGGCCGGGTTCGCATTGTCGACACGCGCAGCAGGTCCGCCATCGCACATATTGAATTCTCCTGCGACCCCGTCAATCCTGGAGACACGGCGATTCCTTACGCCGAGCGGTCGGCAATCCAGTTTCATCCTCCCATTCGTTTCGATCGCTTCCTGCCCGCCAGCAACAAAGTTTCAGGCCGAATTCTGATGGGCAAGGACTTCGATACGGAGCTGGGCACGGGGCAAAAAGTTTACTTCAATGTCGGTTCGAACCAGGGCGTGAAAGTGGGCGACTACTTCCGCGCCGTCCGCAATTACGAAGCCGACCT
>JASHRB010000578.1 GCA_030037575.1 Candidatus Sulfotelmatobacter sp.
GGCCTTCCCGCCTTCCAGAAATTCGCCGAGCAGATCGGCTCACAGATCGTGAGCGAGACGAGTCGCGCAGCTGTGCAATAGATCCGAAGCGGCGCCATAAAATCGTGACCGTGCCCAGCGCTGCCCAAGAATTTTGATTTCAACTTCCAGCTTGCGCCGCGGTTCTGATCTCCGCCCGATTGGATCGGAAGCTGCTCTGGCGGCAGGTTGATTGCCACGGTCCAAGTCGACCTCCTGGTTCCGGTCATCGGCCCAAGTCGCACCGAACCTGAACTGCTCCCTCTCAGCTTCTCCACCGCCCATTTCACTTTTTGCTGCACTTGGGTACGATGGTCTGCAGTTGGCTTGTCATCCCGAGCGGGTTTTTTGGCACAGCGACGGATCTGAGCGAGCGCGGCGAGGGGCGCAAGGGCGGCAAAGCCCGCGAGGCGAACTCCCTTGTTGGCACCATGTCGTAACGAACCATGGCCGACTTCACCCTACGCATCAACGGCGGCGAAAAGAAAGTCAGCGTCCCGCCCGACACTCCCCTGCTCTGGGTCTTGCGCGACACGCTCCAACTCACCGGAACCAAATTCGGCTGCGGCGCAGGACTCTGCGGCGCCTGCACCGTTCACCTCGAAGGCTCTGCAACTCGCTCCTGCTCAACTCCCATTTCGCAAGTGAAGGGCAAGAACATCACCACCATCGAAGGTCTCAGCGCCAACGGCTTGCATGCCTTGCAGCAAGCCTGGATCGCCGAAGAAGTTCCGCAGTGCGGTTACTGCCAAACCGGACAAATCATGACCGCCGCCGCCCTGCTCGCCAAAACTCCCCACCCTAGCGACGACGAGATCACGCGGGCCATGAATGGCAATCTCTGCCGCTGCGGCACCTATGAGCGCATTCGCAGAGCCATTCACCGCGCCGCTGCCGGGGCAAATGGAACTGGAGTCAATGGAAGGGGAGGCGCGCGATGAGCCCTCTAAGCCGCCGAGAATTCGTCATCACCGGAATCGCCGCCGGGACCGGCCTCGTCATCGGCTTTTATCTGCCGCACCGCGAAGAATCGAGCCACGAGTTTTCACCCAACGCCTATCTCCGCGTCTCGCCCGAAAACAAAATCACCATCGTGTGTGCGCGCTCGGAAATGGGCCAGGGCGTTCGCACCGCGCTGCCCATGATCCTCGCCGAAGAACTGGAAGCCAACTGGAACCAGATCGAAATTGAGCAGGCGGGCGCGAGTACCCTCTACGGAGATCAAACCACCGGCGGCAGCGCCAGCGTCCGCACCACCTGGGATCCCATGCGCAAAGCTGGAGCGCAAGCCCGCGAAATGCTGATTTCCGCCGCCGCTCTCGCCTGGGCCGTTCCGCGCTCCTCCTGCGCCGCGCAAAATGGAACAATCGTTCATACCGCTACCCAACGCCGCCTGACCTACGGCGAACTCGCAGCCCAAGCCGCAACCCTGCCCATTCCCACCGACGTTCCGCTCAAACAGAGCAAAGATTACAAAATCGTCGGCCAGCGCCTGCCCCGCGTCGATACCCCTTCGAAAGTCAAAGGCAGCGCCACATTCGGCATTGACTTCGTCACCGAAAAAATGAGCTACGCCGCCTTGCTGCGTTCCCCCACCATTGCCGGCAAAGTGATCGGCTTCGACGACCGCGATTCCAAAAAAATTTCCGGTGTGAAATATGTGGGACCCATCGGTCCATCTGCCGTGGCCGTCGTTGCCGATAGTGTCTGGTCCGCCATGGAAGGTCGCCGCGTCCTCAACATTAATTGGGACGAAGGCCCGAACAAGAATTTAAACAGCGCTGCTGTGATGGAGTCATTGAAGCAAGGGGCCGCGAAAAAGGGTGCGAGCCTCTATTCGGTCGGCGACGTCTCCAAGGTCAGGGGAAGCCGCATCTCCGCCGAATATCAGCTGCCATTCATGGCTCATGCTCCCATGGAGCCCGGCAATTGCACCGCAAATTATTCGGGCAACCAATGCGAGCTATGGGCGCCCACGCAAGTTCCGCAGGATTGCCGGGACTCCGTGGCGCAAGCCATCGGCCTCGATCCCGATCGGGTCAAGGTCAACGTCACCCTCATGGGCGGAGGCTTCGGCCGCCGACTCGAGCACGACTACGCGGTCGAAGCTGCTCAAGTTTCGAAGGCAATCTACGACGCCAAAGTGGGCGGTCCGGTCAAAGTCATCTGGACTCGCGAGGATGACATGCGCTGCTCCACATATCGTCCTGCGAGCCTGCATCAATTAAGCGCCGTGCTCGACGGAGCCGGTTGGCCCGTCGCATTCACTCATCGCCTCATCGCGCCTTCCATCAGCGGACAAAAAGGCCAGCCCGGCCCTAACGGCATCGATCCCGACCTTCCCGACGAGGCGGCGTTCGTTTACGGATTGCCGAACGTCTCGCTCGAATACGTTCTTACCGAAACTCCCGTCCCGCTCGGTTGGATGCGCTCCGTTTATGCTCTGCAAACCGGCTTCGCCAGCGAGAGCTTCGTCGACGAACTCGCCGCCGCCGCCGGAAAAGACCCCCTGGCATACCGCCTGCACATGCTTGGCCAAGATAAAGACGGGAAGGATAAAGACCAGGACATTCAGTACTTCACCACCACCTGGAAAACCGCCCGCATGCGAGGCGTTCTCCGACTCGCCGCCGAAAAAGCCGGATGGAAAAATCCTCTTCCCCCGGGTCGTAATCGCGGGCTCGCCTGCTTCGCCTGCTTCTCGTCCTACGTGGCCGAAGTCGTTGAAATCAGCATGGACGATCAAACTCCTCGGGTGCATCGCGTCGTCGCCGCCGTCGATTGCGGTCAAATCGTCAACCCGGGCATTCTCGAGCAGCAGGTTCAAGGCGCGATCGTCTACGCCCTTAGCAACGCTCTGCGCGCGCAAATCACCATCGACAAAGGCCGGGTCGTGCAAGGCAACTTCGACGATTACGCTCCGCTGCGCATGAACGAAACTCCGGCCGTCGAAGTCTACGCCGTTTCCAGCAGGGAAGCTCCCACTGGCATCGGCGAACCCCCCGTTCCGCCGCTTGCTCCCGCGCTTTGCAACGCAATTTACGCCGCCCGCAAAAAGAGAATCCGCGCATTACCCATTCTCAGCTGACAGACAACGCGTCTCGCAATCCTGAGGGCGACGGCTTTGGTCGCGCAAGCAGCTCTCAGACGTCACGCCATCCGGACCCCCGTAAACCCCTGTGGCCTCGGCGTTGAATGCATTCGGACAGTCTCGCCGAAAATTCTCCCCAAATCCCACCCGTCGTACGAAAATGCTTAAGAAACCCATGAAAACCCTTCTGTCATTCTGGACCGCACTTCTGTTCATCCCAATCACGACCGCGCAAACCGTTCCCGCTTCCCGCCTCGCACATCTGCGCCACGGAATCAACGCCAGCGCATGGTTCGCCCAGGTCTACGATCCACGCGGATACAGCAAAGAACATTTCGACACCTGGACCACCGCCCAGGACCTCGCCCTTATCGAATCCATGGGCTTCGATCACGTTCGCCTCAGCGTGAATCCCCAGCCCATGATGCCCAATCATCGCCCCAACGAGATTCCGGCCGACTATCTTGGCTACCTCGATTCCGCCGTGAAAATGATTCTCGATCACGATCTCGCCGTCGTCATCGACCTGCAGCCTGAAAGCGACTTCAAATCTCGCCTCGTCACAGACGACGGCTTCGTGCAGGAGTTCGCCGATTTCTGGCGCGCTCTCTCCCACCACTATTCTTCCTGGGAGGCGGACCGGGTCTTCTTCGAAATTCTTAACGAGCCGGAATTTCCCGACCGCTACCGCTGGTACGGAGTGCAAGCCAAGCTGGCCGCCGCCATTCGTGAAGGCGATTCGCGGCACACCCTCATCGCCGCCGGGGCGCGCTGGTCGGACGATGATGAACTTATTTTTCTCGAACCTCTTCGTGATCCCAACGTGATTTACAACTTTCATTTCTACGATCCCCACCTCTTCACTCATCAAGGCGCAACCTGGGGAGTTTACTTCTGGCATTGGATCAAAGGCCTGCGCTATCCCTCATCGCCGGAATCCGCCGCTCAGGTTGCCGCGGCCGTGCCCGAAACCGTCGATCGCCTGGCCGTCATCCGCTACGGACAAGATCACTGGGATGCGGTTCGCATCGAATCCGAAATCGCGCAAGTT
>JASHRB010000579.1 GCA_030037575.1 Candidatus Sulfotelmatobacter sp.
CAATCAGGTCCCATGCCAGAGGATGCACTCCCACCAGGAACGCAGAAATACAAAAGAAGAACGACTGCAAGACAAAAAGACGGAGGCACCCCAGGGTCTGGCGCGTGGCCACCATCCCGAAGGCGCTGAGCAGAAACAGGCCTGCGGCTAGATCGTTGAGCGCGACCAGAATCGGCGGGTTCACTGTATGGGCAGGCATTGCCGGCTTCTCACGACTTGATAAACTGCGTGATCATAGCGGCGACCGATGTAATGAATGCGGATCCCAGGAATTCGCTGATGCGAAACAGCCGCAGCTTGGCGAGCGACGATTCGATGATCACCAGCACTAGCACAAACGCCAGGATCTTCAGAAGAATGAGCGGAATCGCCAGCAGCACGTCGAACACCTGCAGCCCACTGGCCAGGCCCCAGGGCGTCACCACAACGTTCAGAAAGATGCACATGAGCACGAACATTTTCATGTAGCCGCCCCACTTCATGAGCGCCGCCCCGCTGCCCGAATACTCCAATGCCTTGGCCTCGTCAATCATGGCCAGCTCGAAATGACCCGATGGGTTATCCACCGGAATCCGCCCCTTTTCCGCGAGAATCAACATAAGGAAGGCGAGCACCAGCAAGACATGCGACGGCTCGAAAAAATTCGCGAATGGGGTGACCCAATATTTCTGCACGATGTAGGGTATTGTCGACCCGGCTACGAAGGAAACGGTAAAAAAGACAATCATGAAGACTGGTTCGGTGAGAAAGCCCACCATGCGAGTGCGGCTTGCACCCATGGAGCCGTACGGGTTGGCTGTCGTGATGGCTGCAAGCGTCGCGAAGAATCCGCCCAGTGCCAGCACGAACCCGGCGCCCAGCATGTCCGCCATGAACGCGAAGAACAGAGGATATGCGGTCAGCACCGGAATCAGCAGAGTCACGAAAATCGGCGTCACGAACACTACGTAAGGTGTGACTTGGAAAATCCAGGAAGCCTTCTCTGAGATCACTTGGTCCTTACGGAAGAGTTTTCGGAGGTCGCGATAGGGCTGGAACACGGAGGGGCCGTGCTTCGATTGGATGATCTCTTTGAGACGAGATAGCACTCCGGCGGTTAATGGTGAGAAAACTATCACCACTATGACCTGCAGCAGATTGAACAATATCCTGTTTGCCATCCCGCACCGTCCCTGGTGGCAGATCCCGGTTTGTTCTGGATCACTGTATAAGCAAGCGCGCCGTGCGCGCGGCCATCGAAAGGAGACTGTGAATCAGGAGGGAACATCCATGACCGCTATCCTGAGAGCAGCTCCGGATAGGGGTCATCAGCTCAAGTCGAGCGAGATTCTAGGGCGAACCCCATCGCCAACCGAATGTCAAGAAAGATGATACAGCCGACCGGGGCAGTTGTCACCCGACTTTGTCCAAAAAATATGCTCTGCTTTTTCCGCTGGCAACCTAGCGGCGATGGCTGATCTTAGGACGACCATGCTGGATTGGCAACAGGTCTGGCGATCCGACTTCCGCTCCACCCAAAGCTCAAGGTGCAGCGGTGGCACAAACGAGTCTCTCCATAGAGGACCTCCTGCACTACAACTTGAGCGAGCGCATTGAAACAAGAAGCACGGACTTTTCGGAGGTCGTTCAGTTTATTCAAGGATGACTGTAAATTGGCATATCATCGGCGCAAGTGATATCGTTGCAGGTGGCGAACGACTTTGCCGGAAGCTGAACAGCGTTCAGGTGCTGTGGGTGTTGGTGTTCACCTTTAATCGCCCCGTCCGGGGCAGATAACTCCTACACAGATTGTCGAGGATGCCACCCCTGTTCGTGGAAGGGGACTCGGCCGCAGAAGCGGCGAGGGGGCGATGTGGCTCTCTGTCCAGTACGCAGAGGGGAGTTCGGGCATGGTTCACATGTGTTGCGCACGCTGGCAGATACTCCCCCGTGGTGTGCCATTCCGAAAGCGGAGGAACCGTTCACGATAGGAGTGTATTTGCCGTCGATCGGCTCACCGATAAACCCCGAGGTTTCCGTTCCAGGCCAAGTGCTGTTGCTGTTTAAGAGCTATGTAGCCGTCTCCAGGTCTGACGAATCACCGCCAAAGCCACAACGGATCCCAATAGGCACGGTCGAATTCATCGAGTCGGGCGCGCTTCTCTGTGAACGCTGGTTCTCTATCATCACCATCCATGCTACCAACCGATTTCAATATGTGGTTGGGGATGAGGCATGCATCGACATGTTCCTCTACGATTTGCGTCGTCGTCTGATGACGGCCCGGGCCAACATTGGCTTGGTCCAGGGAATCTCCTGTGGATCCGCACTGGAGCTGAAGTTTGCATGTGCCGAAGCTACCGAGCTTGACCCTGACGAATCAATTCTAATTCGTTTCTTCAGCCCGCACGTCCGCTCTGTCGAGCGGCACCATTGGTTCCTGCATCGCGACCTGCGGCTTCCCGCAGACTATCTTGGCCTCACGACTCGACGGATCCTATGGTTATCGGATAGTTACAACGGCCAAGCAGCGACCGGGGGCATTATCGCCCGTTCCTGCTCCGTTGGACGGGTGATGCGGCTCAGGATGGAACGCGGGATGAGTGGGTGGAACTTGCGCGTTTGCTTCGCATCTGCAAGTCCTTGGCAGATTCCCCTGGCAAAAGGATTGGCAGTGCCCGCTTGTCGCTTTATGGAAGTATTCAGGGCCTCTGAGAGGTTTAGCGATCAGCGCACTGACGAATCTCAAGCGGACCCTGCACAGAAATTGGCATGAACGTCTCTGATGCGGTCGTTCCTTGAATGCGATGACAAAGCGGAGCGCAGGGATCAGTGATGTATCGTTGCGCAGGTGGACAGGTTACTTGT
>JASHRB010000580.1 GCA_030037575.1 Candidatus Sulfotelmatobacter sp.
TGCTCAGTTAAAAGGCTTGCTACGCGCCCGGGTGGAGGCCGATACAGAATACGGCGAGATGTTGGTCGAGCTGATAATTCGCCGCTTGAAAGACAACGGCTATCTCAACGATTCGCAGTATGCCGCCTATTTCTCGACCCTGCGGCGTGACCATCAAAAGTTCGGCCGCCGCCGTGTCGTTAGGGAGTTGAAGGCCAAGGGCGTGCACAGCGATCTGATCGAGAAAGCGGTCGATCAAACTTTTCGCGAGGTGAACGAAGAAAAGCAGGCGCGAGAATATTTGCGGCGCAAGCGATGGAATAAGCCAAAGGATCGGAAGGAGACGGCGAGAGTTTTCCGGCAACTGGTCGGCGGAGGATTCAGCACCAAAACAATTTTCGCGATCCTGAAAAAGTGGGACGCGGATGAAGAGCTTCTCAGTCAGCTTGAAAATGAGCTGGGCTAGAACAGATCAGGCAATCGCCGTCCCCCAGCAATCGCCCTATTTCGCCAGCGGCGCTAGCCCGCTTTGCGCTTTTCTTCCAAGACCTGGTCGAGCGCGCTGCTCAGCGCATCGACCCGCTTCTGGTACGCGGTCGCACCGCCATCTTGTTTGCGCTTCAACAGGTGATATTCGTCGGCAATATTCAACGCCGCCAGCACCGCCAGCCGCACTGTATCGATGGTGTTGGTCGCTTGGGCCACGGCGCGCATTTTGGTGTCCACATATTCGGCCAGCTTGATGATGTATTTCGCATCGGTTCCGCGCAGGTTATACGCCTGATCGAAAATCTCCACCCGCACGCTGCCGTTCTGTGCGTCCTGCGCCGGCGATTCTTTGGTTGCAGTAGCCATAACTGTTCCACTCCAGGAGTGCTTGCGGCCGCTTCACCCGTCCGACTTTGGCAGCGCCTCAACTAGCTCGCCCGCTGCTCCTCGATCGAGTCGATCTGTTCAAGCATGCGCTCGACGCGGCTGCGAATCTCCTCGCGTTCTTTTTTCAGTTGCACCGCTTCGCGCCGCAAAGTAATCAGTTGCTCGTCGCGCTCTTCCAGTTGCTCGCGCAGCCGCCGGGCGTCGCGCTCGGCCGTGGCCTGCGCGCTGCGTGCGGCTTTATACAATTCGATGGTGCGATAAACTTTTTCCTCCAGCGCCTGAAAATCATCCCCCGGAACCTGTTCCGTCACCTGCCCTGCCGCGTCCACTGCCATGATTGCACTCATTCCCGGAACAAAATTTTTGAAAACTTTCCCGCAGTATACTCTTGCGGCGGCGGGCTGAGCATGGCCCATTCGTGCACCAATAGGCTCATCCGTGGCGTAGCTTGGCCAACTTCTGGGCTGCGGCGTCGAGGGTTTCCGGCTTTTTGCAGAATGCGAATCTCACTTGCCGGGCGCCGTCTTGGGCGCGGCGATAAAAGCTGGACCCGGGAACGGCAGCCACTCCCACGTCTTTGACCAGATAGTTCACGAATTCCACATCATTCGCGAAACCCAACGAGGAGATATCGGTCATCAGGTAATAGGCGCCGCGCGGACGAAAACATCTGAAGCCGGCTGCTTGCAGGGCGGGGATTAGGCGATCGCGGCGAGTGCGGTAACCTTCGGCGAGTTGGGCATAGTATGCCTTGGGTAAACTCAGGGCGGCTGCACCGGCTTCCTGCAGCGGCGCCGGCGCGCCGACGGTCAGAAAGTCGTGCACTTTGCGAATTGCATTGGTAATCTTCTCCGGCGCAACTGCCCATCCCACGCGCCACCCGGTGACGCTGTAAGTCTTCGACATGCCGTTGATGGTCACCGTGCGCTCGCGCATTCCGTCGAGCGAAGCCATGGAAATATGCTTCCTGCCGTCGTACAAAATGTGTTCGTAAATTTCGTCGGTGATCGCCAGCACGTCGAACTCCAGGCAAAGATCGCGAATGAGCGAGAGTTCCGCCCGGGTGAAGACCTTGCCGGTAGGGTTGTTCGGCGTATTCAGAATAATGGCCTTGGTGTGCCGGTCGAATGCGCGGCGCAATTCTTGTTCGTCGAAGGTCCACTCGCCGTTTTCTTCCATCGGCGGGTGCAGTCTCACGAAGCGCGGCCTGGCCCCGCTCAAGACCGAATCCGGGCCGTAATTTTCGTAGAAGGGCTCGAAGATCACGACTTCATCGCCCCCATTGCACAGGGCAAGCAAGGTTGAAATCATGGCCTCGGTCGAACCGCAGCACACCGTAACTTCCTTTTCTGCATCGACCGAAATGCCTTGCCATACGCCCATCTGCCGCGCGATCGCGTTGCGCAGACTCTTTGCGCCCCAGGTGATGGCGTACTGGTTCACATCTTTTTCAATGGCCGAGCGAGCCGCCTGCTTGATCTCTTCGGGTGCTGCGAAATCGGGAAAGCCCTGCGCGAGATTGACGGCGCCGTAGAGGGTTGCCTGCCGGGTCATCTCGCGGATCACGGATTCGGTGAAGTGCTCGACTTTGTCGCTGAGAAAATCTTTTTCTTGCGCCGGCCGGTTCGCCTGCTGGGAAGAAATTACGTTGCCCATAGCCGTGGAGCTTAGCACAGACCCGGGGCCCGGCGAATTCTGAGCGAATGCTAAAATCAGGGCTTAGCCACCATGCTGACGGGTGCTCAAATTCGCCGCCGATTTCTCGACTTCTTCGTGCAAAAAGGGCACAAAGAAGTGCGCTCGTCGTCGCTGGTGCCGGCACACGACCCCACGCTGCTGTTCACCAACGCCGGCATGAACCAGTTCAAAGACGTCTTTCTCGGCCTCGAAAAGCGCGACTACGCTCGCGCCACCACCTCGCAAAAATGCGTGCGCGCCGGAGGCAAACACAACGACCTCGAAAATGTCGGCTTTACCAACCGCCATCACACGTTTTTCGAGATGCTGGGCAATTTTTCCTTCGGCGACTATTTCAAAAAAGATGCCATCGCCTACGCCTGGGAGCTGATCACTGCACCCGATTGCTTGGGCATCGACAAAAACAAGCTCTACGTGACCATTTTCGAGGGCGAAGGTGGCGTGCCGCGCGACGCCGAAGCTGGCGATCTTTGGAGCGGACGGGGCGTGGCCCAAAAACGCATTTTCGCAATGGGTTTGAAAGACAACTTCTGGCAGATGGGCGACACCGGCCCCTGCGGCCCCTCGAGCGAAATCCATTACGACATGGGGCCCGCCGCGTCCGAACAGGGGCACAGCGATTGCGCTTTCACCTGCGACTGCGGGCGGTATGTCGAGATCTGGAATCTGGTGTTCATGCAGTTCGACCGCGATGCCAGCGGAAAACTGAATCCGCTGCCCAAGCCATCGATCGACACCGGAGCCGGACTGGAACGACTGGCAGCGGTCATGCTGAACCTGCAGGACCCATCGCAGTTCTCGAACTACGATACGGATCTGTTTAGACCGCTCATTGAGCGCGCCGCAGAACTCTGTGGAATTGATGTTTCCCTCCCCGACCCCGGCGGGCGAACCCCGCCAGACCCCGTGCCGGAGAAGGCGAACGAAGAAAAGATGCGCGCTCACAATCTATTGAGGAACCCTTCGCTGCGGGTCATCGCCGATCATTCTCGGGCGGCAACGTTTTTGATTTCCGATGGTGTGCTGCCCTCGAACGAAGGCCGCGGATACGTGCTGCGCAAGATCATTCGTCGAGCCATCACCCACGGACATTTCCTTGGGCAGGCGGATCCGTTTCTTTACCGGATGGTGTCGGCGGTTCGTGACCTGATGCGGGAAGCATACCCGGAACTGATCGCATCTGCGGAAAGGGTGGCCAAGACAGTCGAGGCCGAGGAACGACAGTTTGCCCGCGTTCTTTCGGAGGGATCACAGCGCTTCGACCGGGCGGTGGCGGCGTTAATCCGACCGCAGGTGGTGCGCTGGGAGCCTCAATTGCGGGATCTTTCGG
>JASHRB010000581.1 GCA_030037575.1 Candidatus Sulfotelmatobacter sp.
AGGCCGGCGGTTTATCTATGAATTCCGCCAGCCCAGATATTGCGAGCCCTAGGTTCGGCCCAAGTTACCTCGAGGTTACTTTGGTGACCTTGCGGGCACCATGCCAATCGACTTAGATTGATTCATTCTCAACAGACGTGGCCCGGTGGGCACGTGAGAATGGGACCTCCGTCCGGGGTGGGAACCTGCGGAACGGCAGCCGCCATATATGTGCCCACGAGTCCTAACATCAGGATGCAGATCCTGATCGCTAGTTTCATGGTTTACTCTCCTACCGCAGCCTAGGTTTTCCCTGAAAGGGAACCGTGGTGCGGAGCAGCATTATAGACTACGAGTCAAGCCCTGCCTGCACCAAGCCCCGGGTTGTACGCCATGCGAAACAAACCGGCAGTCGACGGCGCCCGCGCTGCATCGTGGAAATCAAAACAAGTTATTTAATATCAGTTATTTATGGAGCCTGGAGAGCGATTCCGATGAGCCCCGCCAGAGGCTGCGGTTTCCGAGTGACGAATTTACGAAATCCGAAATTCCTGGCCGGCGGAACGCGGAGTGGAATTATCCGGTGGTCTTCGGACCCATGCGCACCGGGAACGGAGAAAGATCGAGCCCGCTCATTTGGGCGGCGGCGGCGGCGCGACTGCTGGCAGGAGCGGGAGCGGGCGGGGGGCCGGCTGCGTGCGTCCGGGATAAGGCGCGATCCACCATGCCCTCAAACATGGGAATCAGCGAGTCGGCGGGAAGCGGCCGCTGAATGTCTGTAATGCTTTGCTCCCAACGCTGCGGACGCAGCAAAACAGAACCCGCTTCGCGCACAGGGCTCTTGACCAGCATGTACCCCAACCAAATCAACAGCGAGCCGTTATAGGCAGACATGTTGATCAGATTCATCATCACGTTGCCCAAATGATGGCCCGTCCACGAGGCCACCAGGGTAAGCTCGACCACGGCAAAAACCCCGAAGCCCAGCGCGATACCGAAGCTGCGTTGGAAACGGCTGACGCCCAGGTAGCGGGCAAAAAACAATAGAAACAGAACCATGCCGACCTGCATGATGCGCACACAGCGCTGCGCGGTCATAATGGCGAGCACCCAAGGCAACTTGTCCGAGGTGCCGGTCGAAACCGAGACCACGCCGGCAACCAGGAGCATGACCAGCCCTGCCCATTTGAACAGCACCGTGCCCAGGTCCCGCAAGGTGTGGAACGGCCGGAAAACGTCGACGAAAGCTTCGTGTATGACCTGAAAGCCCAGGACTACGCTGATCGCGGTACTGACCCAGGATATATAGAAGAAGGCCGAGTAGCTGTAGAAAGAAACCGGGAAAATCACGGCGAAGGCCAGGATCTGGGCGACCACATAGGAAAAAAAGAACTTGAACTCGCGATATTGCCGGCGGCGCAGCATGACCACCGCAATCGCCGTGAGCAAAACCGGATGGGTCATCCACAGAGTGTAAGAGAGCGTTTTGAATTGCTCCGGCATCTGAGAGTTCTCTTAATTCGTCCCGCGGGCAGACGAAAGCTGGCTTAAGAAAAACCGATACGCAAGACGACAAATTAAGAGAAAGCTAAACCTTTTCTCCCAAGGGTTCAATGTACGCAGGTAATCGAAAGTAACGTTACCTTCGTGCCATATGAGGGGAGAGCCCGGGCTTGGGGTCGGAGGCGAATATGAAATGGCAAGAGGTCCACAATTCGCCGGGCAGAGTCTCGCGAGCGCGACCGGTAATCACGATGTTGTAGCCTGGACGGGGTTGCGAGCTTAATTGTTTGAGCAGAGGGCAGGGCTCGTGTGCCGGTTCGATCACGGCAAGTTGCGCCAGAAACTCCTGGGCCGTAGTCATCGGCGGCCGCCCCGGAACAACAAAGGAGAGATCGGCATTTTCCGACGACAAATGCCAGGCCAAGGACGCGGCCAGCTCGACCGCTCCCTCGTAGGCCGCTTCCGCGATCAACCCGGCGAGGGGATTGTCGAAGACGATGCACAGGTGGCGCTCATCCTCGCGACTGAACTCGCGAACTTTCAAGCAACGGGACTTGGCCGTCGCCTTCCAATCGACGTGGCGGGCGGGATCTTCAGGCAAGTAGTCGCGAATGAGATGGAGATCGGAGCCGCGTCCGCGAACAAAACTTTCCCGCTCTCCGCGCACAACCGGCAAGATTTCAAACAGTTCGCGGGTCGGTTCAACCGAAGGATAAACCAGAATTTCGCGCTCCAGGGCAACCTCGCGAGTCTTGGTCAAAAAGGAGAAGGGGAAGCGGGTGGCCATGCCAAAACCAGATTCCTGGTATCGCCCGCGGCGGGCGAAGTTGAGTTCTACCTGGGCGTGCAAATCCGCCTCTGCCGGCAGGTAAGGAAAATAGACCATGCCTTCAAATATTCCCGGCGCTGATGGAACCACCTCGACGCGCTTCACTTTCCAGTCGCGCACGCGCACCCATTGATGCTCGGGAAGACGATGCAAGGGGAATGCAAAGATCGTGCGTTCCCATTGCCACCGTTTTCGAACCGTTTTTCTCTCCTCTTGACCTGCCGGCACGATGCGGATGGAGAACGCAGGCAAAAACCTACGCGGGTTGCGCAGACCGAGATCGACGTTCACGGGCCGTTTGGCGAAAACCTGCTCGGGCAGCCTTACCTCGAGCTCGAGCCTGCGCAGAACCATCGCGGAAGCGACTCCCGATACCAAGATCGCCGCCAGCATGGCGGCGACAACGATGTACAAGAGATTGTTTCCCGTATTCAGCGCGGCGATCCCGATCACGATCGTCGCCAGCACATAAGTTACGCCCGCCTTGGTGATCTCATAGCGGAACGTCTCCCGCAAACGCTCGAATGCCACGCGACGCGCGAGGTAAGGCACAGTCACCAGCCCAACCAAAGTAGCCATCAGGAGGGCGATGGATGCGAGAATGACGGAACCCCAGGCGTTGCCCGCCTCGCGCGCGGCCGTCGACAGCAATGCCGCCGCGAATGCCACCCCCAAGCCGATGAGCGCGAGCAGAAACTTTATCCACACTTCGCCGGAAGCCGAGCGCAACCCTGCCCCGGCGCGCGGCTTGGCGACGCCATGCAGAGAGGCGGGGCTCGAATGGGAAGAACTCACTGCCCGGAGCGTACCACCGCGGAAGTGGGCGATCAACCCGCGGGCGCTGGGGCGGGACGCGGTCGTAATGGGGAGGGCGCTGAATCGGGGGACAAGGTCACAGCGCCCTTAGGCAAATCAGTATTCCACCAGCTCTTTCATGGCGCGGAACAAATCGCTCGCCTGGGGGAGAATCGCTGCTTCCAGAATGGGCTGATATGCGACGAACGTGTCGGTGGCCGCAACGCGGCGCACGGGAGCATCCAATTGGTCGAAAAGCTGATCGGCGATGCGGGCGGCGATCTCCGCGCCATAACCCCAGCTCAAAGTGTCTTCATAGGCCACAAGCACGCGGCTGGTCTTGGCCACCGAAGCCGCAATCGTTTCCCAATCAAAAGGATTCAGGCAGCGCAGATCGATCAGTTCCACCTTAACCCCGTGCTCGCGCTCGATCTTCTGCGCGGCTTGCAAGGCGCGCGGCAGCACAGCACCGTAAGTGATCACCGTCAAATCCGTTCCCGGGTGAACGATGCTGGCCTTGCCAAACGGAATCATGAAATCCGGTCCGGGATAAGCAGCGCGCCCGTAAGTCTCGCGGTACAGGCGCTTATGTTCCAAGAACAAAACCGGATCGTCACAGCGAATTGCGGTGCGCAGCAGGCCGGCCGCGTCCAGAGCATTGGAGGGGAAAACCACGCGCAAACCGGGAATGTGGGTAAACATGCTCTCGCCGCATTGCGAGTGATAAATAGCGCCCCCGGTAAGATAGCCGCCGGTGGCCACGCGAATCACAGCCGGACAGGAAAAGACGTTGTTCGAGCGCCAACGAATGACAGAAAGCTCGTCGCGAATTTGCATCATCGCCGGCCAGATGTAGTCGAAAAACTGAATCTCGACGACCGGTTTGAGGCCGCGGGTGGCCATCCCGGTGGCCCGACCGACAATGGCAGCCTCCGCGAGCGGCGAATTAAACACGCGGTCGCTGCCGAATTCGCACTGCAAGCCGAAAGTCAGCTTGAAGACTCCGCCCTTCCCTTTTACCAGCTTGCGTTTCAAATATTCTTCCCGGCTGCAATCCGCAACGTCTTCGCCAAACATCACGATGCGCTCATCGCGCTTCATTTCGTCACGCAAGGTGAGGTTGATCAGATCCGCCATGGTTTTGGCGGAAGGCTTCTTTGCCTCGGTCGATTCGACGGAAATGGGCGAATCAAATATTGCGGAAGTGGGATCGAGATCGGGCGAATAGACGAATCGGGTGACGCTCTCCGGGGCCGGCGGCAACGCCGCGAGGGCTTCATCGACAGCCGCTTGCAACTCGCGCTCGACTTTTTCCTCGAGTTCGTTTATGCCCTTCTCGTCGAGGATGCCTTCGCGCAGAAGAAACAGCTGTGTGCGCGAAACCGGATCGCGGGCTGAATCACGCTCGCGCTCGAGATCGGGACGGTATAAGCGTTCGTCGTCCGACAGCGAATGGGAATACGGGCGAATCACATGCGCATGAACGAATGCCGGGCCGTGACCTGCGCGGCAATATTGCGCCGCCCGCTGAAAAGCGGCAAAGCTTGCGACCGGATCCGTGCCATCGACCTCCTCAAAATGAAAATTCGGAAATCCCGAAACCAGCCGCGAAATGCTGCCGCCGGCCGTCTGCACCTCGACCGGCACAGAGATGGCGTAGCCGTTATCCTGCACACTGAAAATCACCGGCAGTTTGCTGAGCGCGGCCGCGTTCAGCGCCTCCCAGAACTCGCCCTCGCTGCAGGTGCCATCGCCGAGCGACACGTAAACCACTTCGTCGCCGTGAAAGATGACATCTTTGAAATTCCGGTAATCCGGATACCTCCGATCAGCGAGCGGCTTCTGCGCGGCTTTGCAGTGATGAGTGAAATACCGCCCGGCTTCGGCGCACCCCACCGCCTGCAAAATCTGCGAACCGGTCGGGGACGATTGCGTGACGATGTTCAGACGCTTGTATCCCCAGTGCGAGGGCATTTGCCGGCC
>JASHRB010000582.1 GCA_030037575.1 Candidatus Sulfotelmatobacter sp.
GGCTGAGATGGAGCGCTTGGAGCAGGCGCTGCGGCTGGCGCTGGGCCGCGCGGTGGAAGATGAGACGCTGGCGGCGGAGATGAAGTCGGCGGCGCAGAAGCGGCCGGGAGCGAGTTGCGAAATTGTGGCCATCGGCAGCCGGCCGGCAGGAGAACTGCCCACCGGTTCGCGGATTCTGCACGTGATTCGCGCGGTCGATGCGCAACTGAATAACGCGGCGCAGGTGCAGCGCGCATCGACCGACGCCAATATTCCTTTATCCCTCGGACTGGAAGCCATTGCCATCGGAGGCGGCGGCTCGGGCGGCGGGGCGCACACCTTGCAGGAGTGGTTTGACAGCAATGGCCGCGAGATCGGGCTAAAGCGAATCCTGCTGACCTTGATGACCCTCTCGGGGACCGGGGCATGATCAGCAGAATCTTTGGGATCATCGTCTTGTCCTGGGCCGCGGTCGTCGTTCTGGCACAATCGCAATCGGCCGACGCCATTTACATCCACGGCAAAATCTATACGGAAGTTGGGGAAGCGGCGGCGGCCGGCGCGCCTGCACCGCTTGGTTCGATTGCCCGCGCGCAAGCCATGGCCATCCACGGCGATCGAATTCTGGCTGTGGGTACAAGCGCGGAGATCGACAAACTGCGAGGCCCGCAGACCCGGGTGATCGATCTCGGCGGACATTTCGTGATGCCCGGTTTCAACGATGCCCATCTTCACCTGGCCGATGCCGGACGGGAGAAGCTGAGCGTTAATTTGATCGGAGTGAAATCGATTCAAGAATTTCGCCAGCGGGTACGCACCCACATCCAAGACGCGGCTCCAGGGCAATGGATTCTTGGCGGGGGATGGGATGAGACTTTGTGGCCGACCAAGACTTTACCGGACAGAAAAGATCTGGATGACATTTCCGGCGATCATCCGGTGTTCCTCGATCGCGTAGACGGACACTTAGCGGTTGCCAATACCCGGGCGTTGCAATTGGCGGGCGTGACCGAGACCACCCCCGATCCCCCAGGGGGCAAGATCGATCGCGATGAAAACGGGAGGTCAACCGGGCTTTTGCGCGACGCCGCCCAAGGCCTGGTGAGGAAGGTGGTTCCTCCCCCGACACATGATCAACGCCGGCAGGGAATTGAAGTTGCACTACGTGATCTTGCCGAACACGGCATTACTTCGGCGCAGGATTATTCGCCGGCCTGGGAAAATTTTCAGGTTTTCGAGGAACTCGAAAAACAAGGCCAGCTGACGGCGCGGATTTCCGAGTGGCTGCCCTTCGACGATTCGCTGGAAGAATTGAAGCGGAAACGAATGTCGCATCCGCGCTCGGATTTGCTGCTGCACACGGGAATGCTGAAGGCATTCATGGATGGATCGCTCGGTGGGCATACGGCAGCCTTGCTCGAACCGTACGCGGATGATCCGCAGAATTCCGGATTGCCCCGCTACCAACCCCGCACGCTGAACCAAATGGCGAAAGAGCGTGTTCTGGCCGGCTTCCAGCTTGGCTTTCATGCCATCGGCGATAAAGGCGTGCAGATGGCCCTGGATGCCTTTGCCCAGGCCGAGCAAGCGGCGCGCCGGCAGCATGCAAAGGCTCCCGATGGCGGCGACGATTTTCGTTTGCGCGTGGAGCATGCGCAGATCACAACGGCGGAGCAGATTTTGCGATTTAAGGAATTGAACGTAATTGCCTCCATGCAGCCGAGTCATGTGCTCACGGACATGCGCTGGGCGGAAGCGCGGATCGGGCCGAAGCGCGCCGTCACTTCCTACGCGTGGCGGGCATTTTTGGAAGAAGGTGTAATGCTGGCGTTTGGCACGGATTATCCAGTCGAACCGGTCACGCCGTTTCGCGGACTTTACGCCGCGGTTACGCGTAAAAGTGAAGAGGGAAAGCAGGAATATTTTCCCGAGCAGAAAATAACGATCAATCAGGCGATTGCGGCTTACACGGTCGGTTCGGCGTTCGCCGAATTTGAAGAGAAAGCAAAGGGCAAACTTGCGCCGGGAATGCTGGCGGATTTTGTGGTCCTCGACCGCGACCCGACGGCCATTCCTGCACAGCAGATTTTGGGGACAAAAGTCTTGCGCACGGTGCTGGGCGGGAAAACGGTATACGAAGTTCGCGAGCCTCCGGTGGGCGATCGTCGGTGATGAATTCGCCGCTTTACAATTCGTGACGATTTGGCGCTGCGGAATCGATTCCTCCATAAAACCGAATCGCAGATAAGCGCGTCTAACCGCTGGTAATTCCGGAGGCGCAGCGCGATTTAAGCAAGCCAGCCGGACCTGCGACGCCGGCCGCGCCCGGCTCAGATTCATCGGCGACAAAAGGCGTGTCGTCCCCTCCGGATGAGGATGAAACGAACCGCTCTCGCCGCGGCGATCAGTTCTTTCGGACGCGTATAATGAGGCTTTCCCAGTAACGGAGGCGAGCAAGTATGGATTCGCGGGGAGTTTGGGTTCGCATGAAGACCCGTCGATGGGCGTATTCGTTCAGCATCGTGGCCACGCTGGCGCTCGGTATTTTGATCGGCACGGTCATTTCGTTTGGAGTGAAGGGCAAAGAAGGGCAAAAATCCTCCGATGCGACGCCCCTGTCGGTGCCTTCGCCGCAACAGCTTTCCACCACGTTTTCCCAGATTGCCAAGCAGCTGGGGCCGTGCGTGGTGAACATAAATACGGAAACCACCATCAAAACCATGCGCCGGCGGCGAGGCCAGAATCCCGACGACGATGAAGACAATGGCGGCGGCGACGATAACGGCGGCATGGACGATTTCTTCAATCACTTCTTTCGCGGACCCGATGGTCAGGGACAGAGCCCGTTTGGCGGAGGCGGGGACAATGGTACGATCCGTGAGCGTTCGCTCGGCTCTGGCGTGATCGTCGACGCCAAGGGGTACATCGTCACCAACCGTCACGTCATCGAAAAAGCGGATCGTATTCGGGTGAGATTGCAGGACGATCCTCCCGGCGTGCAGCATGACGCCAAGCTGATTGGAGAAGATTCGGAAACCGATCTAGCAGTGATCAAAATTGATTTGGACAGGGCCGTTCCGGCGGCGAAGCTGGGCAACTCCGACAGCATGCAGGTCGGCGACTGGGTGCTCGCCATCGGCAGTCCGTTCGGACAGGTGGGAACGGTGACGGCGGGCATTGTTTCGGCAAAAGGCCGAGACATCGTTCCCGGCCGGCAGTTCCAGAGCTTTATTCAGACCGACGCCGCTATCAACCCGGGCAATTCCGGCGGGCCGCTGGTGAACATGAACGGCGAAGTGATCGGCATCAATACGGCAATTTTGAGCGAGACCAACGCCTACGCGGGCGTGGGCTTCTCACTGCCTTCGAATACGGTTGTGGAAGTTTACAACCAGCTGATTGGTCCCGAACACCGCGTGGCCCGCGGATCGATCGGGATCATGTTTAACTCGGTGGAAAATCCGGCCATCACTCGGGTCTACGGAAACGGCACGGGGGTGACAATTTCAGACGTCGTGGCCGGCAGTCCGGCGGACCAGGCGGGACTGAAAGTCGGCGACACCATCACGACCATTGACGGCAAGAAAGTGACCAAGGGAACGACGCTGGTCGATGACATCGCATCGCGCAAGCCGGGAACGAAAATCGAGCTGGGGTTCATCCGTAATGGCAAGCCGATGGAAGCCACCATCACCATCGCTGACCGCGCCAAGCTGTTTGCCTCGCGCCTGAACGACGACGAAGGCGACAACGACGAGAGCACGCCGAAGCAAAGCAAGTTTGGCGTGACCGTGCGCAAGCTCACCCCGGAAATGGCCGATCGATTAGACATTCCGGCGGGCAAAGGCGTGATTGTCGAAGATGTGAAACCGGGATCGTTTGGCGATGATGTAAACCTCAACCGCGGCGACGTGATTCTGGAAATCAACAAACAGCCGGTCAACAGCGAAGAGGATTTTGCCCGCATCGAGTCGAGCTTGAAGAGCGGGCAGGACGTGGTGTTCCTCGTGCGCCCGCGCGGATCCACGCAGCAGGACGGAACCGTCTTCCTGCCCGGAACACTTCGGTAACCCTTGCCGGCCCGGCAGGAACTGGCATTCGGCCCGATATTCGCGGATGATTACAATGCCGGTTTGCGGTTGGGCCTGGGTTTTGTGTTGCGCGCAATTTCTGTGGCGATTTTGAGCAGCGGGGGGGCGTTTTTGCGAGTAAACGAACTTACGCGGGGCCGCTTCTAACCGTTGAGGATTTTGGCTTGAAGGAGCTTGCAGGCAAAATTCGACGCGGAAGGCCGGCAGCCTGTGGGTTGGCGCTGATCTGTGCAGTCGGACTCCGCGCGGGCGCAGCGCAGGTAACCACCTCCCGCCCCGGCAGCACGGCTGCGCTTTCGAGCTCGCAACCTCAAACTTCAGGCCAGAGCCGCCCCGCGACCCGCGCTCATTCCTCTCGAACAAACCCGCTCCACAGAAGCAAGCGCCGCAGCGTGCGCGGACAGCAGAAAATCGATCCCGCGCGGGCGCGCGAAATCCAGGAAGCTTTGATCCGCGAGCACTATCTCAGCGGTAAACCGGCCGGGACGTGGAACCAGGCTAGCGAAGACGCCATGCGGAAATATCAGGCCGATCATGGCTGGCAATCGAAGGCCGTGCCCGATTCGCGCGCGCTGATCAGCCTGGGCTTAGGGCCAAGCCACGATCATCTGCTGAATCCTGAGAGCGCCATGACCACGGGCCCGGATTTGCCGCAGGGCAAAGCGGCGGCGGCCCACAGCCCGCCAACCGCAGATCCAGCCGCGCGCGAACTTTCGCCGACGCTGGTTCCGGCCAAAGGGCGGGCAGATCCTCCGGCGGCTTCTCCACCAAGTCGGGATGATCCTACCAAGCCACAATAATCCTCGCCAGCCGGGCTTATTTCGAACAGATGCTGGAGACAGAACCGGGCAGGGAAGAGATGCCCCACCCACCGCAGTTTTGCCTGGCGGAATCAGCTTTGCGCGGCTAACTGTTCTTTTTGTGCGTCCGGTTTCGCGCAGACGCGAGCGGCATAGTGGGTGTCGACGTATTCCTCGAGGATCTCGATGAACTCGGCGACGATGCGATCGCCTTTGAGTGTGGTAAACAGACGGCCGTCGACGTAGACCGGAGCTTTAGGTTCTTCAAATGTGCCAGGCAGAGAGATGCCGATGTTGGCGTGTTTTGATTCGCCGGGGCCGTTGACCACGCACCCCATGACGGCGAGCTTCATTTCTTCGACGCCCGAGTAGCGTTCTTTCCACGATGGCATCTGCTCCCGCAGGTAACTCTGAATCTGCTCGGCCATTTCCTGGAAGAAGGTGCTGGTGGTGCGTCCGCAGCCGGGGCAGGCGGTGACTTGCGGCGTGAAGCTGCGAATGCCCATCGATTGCAGGATTTGTTGAGCCACTCGAACTTCTTCGCTGCGGTCGCCAAGAGGTGCGGGAGTGAGCGAAACGCGAATCGTGTCGCCGATGCCCTCCTGCAACAGCACGCCCATAGCGGCGCTGGAGGCGACGATGCCTTTGGCTCCCATCCCGGCTTCCGTAAGCCCCAGGTGCAGCGGATAAGGGCAGCGTAGGGCCAGCGAACGATACACATCGATCAGATCCTGCACCCCGCTGACCTTCGCGCTCAAAATGATTTGATCCGGCCGCAGGCCGTATTTCTGCGCCAGGCCGGCGGAGTTGAGTGCGCTGACCACCATCGCTTCCATGGTGACGGCGCGGGCGTCTTTGGGTTCGGCGAGAAGCGAGTTCTCGTCCATCATTTTGGTGAGCAAGGCCTGATCGAGCGAGCCCCAGTTCACGCCGATGCGCACTGGCTTGTTGTGTTTGACCGCGACTTCGATCATGGTGCGGAAATGGGAATCGCCCTTGGCCCCGATGCTGGCGTTGCCGGGGTTGATGCGATATTTGGCGAGGGCGCGGGCGCACTCAGGATATTTGGTGAGAAGAATGTGGCCGTTATAGTGGAAATCGCCGATGATGGGCACGCGAACGCCCTGCTTATCGAGTTGCTCGACGATGTGGGGCACGGCGGCCGCGGCCGCTTCATGGTTGACCGTGACCCGTACCAGTTCCGATCCGGCGCGGGCGAGCGCAGCGCACTGCTGAACGGTTGCGGGAACGTCGGCGGTGTCGGTGTTGGTCATCGATTGCACCACGATCGGTGCCTCGGAGCCGACGCGCACGTTGCCGACGAGGCTGGTCACGGTTTTGCGACGGTGAACTATAGTCATCGGGACACTATTTTATCAAACCCGCAGTTCCGGCTTGGGTATCGGGCAGTGGACGGGCGATCCGCATGCCCGACAATTTTGACGGGGGGCAATTCGGATTGCGACGTCGCGCGGGAGGGAGAAGCAGGTTTCTCACCGAGTCTTCGGCTGGCTGCGGAATGACCTCGATCGAGGCTGCCGCAGAATCTTGCAAAATCTTTCTTCCGTCGGAGGCATTCTGCTAGGCTGCTACTTCTATGCGCCCCTATCCAGCTTTGCTCGCCTTGATCGCGTCCCTCACCGTGGTCTTGGCGCAAGAGCCGAAACCCGCCGCCGACCGCCTTGCTGCCCAGAATGCCTTGTTCGAGGAATACTACCAGACCGAGCTGCGCAACTTTCCCGAGCGCGCCACCGCTTTTGGCGACTATCGCTATAACGACCAGCTCGCCGAGTATTCGTTGGGGGCAATCAGCCAACGGCACAGGGGAGACGAAGAATTTCTGGCGCGGATCAAAGCCATTTCAACCGACGGTTTTTCCGACCAGGATCAGCTCTCGCACGACCTGCTGATTCGCGTGCTGGAGCAGCGCCTCGCCGACTTCGATCTCAAAGAGTACGAGATGCCAATCACCACGCAGGGGGGCATCCACACCAATTTGGCTGATTTGCCGCTGTCTGTGCCGCTTGATTCGGTCAAGCATTACGACGACTACATTGCGCGGCTACACCAGATTCCGCGGGCGCTCAGCCAGAGTGAGCAAGTTCTCCGGGCGGGCGTAAGCGACAAGCTCGTCATGGTGCGCTCTTTGGCGGAGAAGATTCCCGCCCAGTGCGAGGGCATCGTCGAATCCGACCCGTTTCTTCAGCCCACGAAGAAGTATCCGGCAGGCATTTCACCGCAAGATCAGAAGCGGCTGACCGAGCAAATCACCGAGGCCATCAACACCGACGTCATCCCCGCCTACAAAAGTTTTGCCCGGTTTATGCGAAGCGAATACGCCCCGCACGGCCGCATCGCTCTTGCAGTCACCTCGCTGCCCGAAGGCGAACGGCGCTACCAGAACGACATTTACGGCCGCACCACCACGCACATGACGCCGGATGAGATTCATCAGCTCGGCCTGCGCGAGATGGACCGGATTGAAGCCGAGATGACGGCAATTGCCCAAAAAGAAGGTTTTGC
>JASHRB010000583.1 GCA_030037575.1 Candidatus Sulfotelmatobacter sp.
ACGACGCAGGCAATCTGCGCAGCACGCCTCAAGAGCGGGTGTACGAGCAGGGGCCGAATGTAGACATCCAGCCGGCTGATCCCGATGTGGTGTATGTGCCCGCTTACAACCCGGCGTATGTGTACGGATCTTCCGTAGGCCTGTGGCCTGGGTTCTATCCGTGGTGGGGATTTGGCGGCCCGTACATTTCGTTCGGCCTTGGCTTCCCAATCTCGCCGTTCTTCGGCTTCGGCTGGGGATGGTATGGATGGGGTATCGGCTGGGGTTTCCACGGTGGAATCTTCTTCGGCGGCCATCCTTATGCCTTCCGCGGCGGAGCGTTTTATAACCACGCCGCTTTTGTGCACGGAAATTATCGAGGATTCTCTTCCGCGCATGGCACATTCGGGATGCATTCGTTCGCGGATCGCGGTGCGCACGGGTTCGGCTCAGCCGTAGGGCGCGGATATGCGGGCGCATCTCGAGGCTACGCAGGGGCGTCCCACGGCTTCGCCGGCAGCAATCGCGGGGCAGTCGTTAACCGGGGCCTGGAAGGTAACCGAGTTTCCGCCGGCAACCGGGGATTTTCCGGCGGCGAACGAGCTTTCGCTGGACACGGATCAAGCGCACCGCGCGCTGGTGGTTTCAGTGGCAGCCGCGGCGGTGAGTCGCGCGGATTCTCTTCGCATGGAGGCTTCCGCGGTTCGCACGGTGGCGGACACTCAAACGGAGGACATGCCGGCAGTGCACACAGCCGCGGTGGAGGTCACAGTGGCGGCGGACACGGCGGGAAGCGATAAGTGTTCCTTATGGTGCTCACCGTTCCGGCCCCCGTCGGCTCGCGAAGAACGGAGATCCCCGTGTAGAAATGTTCCTCGACTCGCTGAGGGTGAAGGATACGGACGAGTACTCCCAGGAGGTGATTTCTCTACCGTTCGTTTGAAAGTCCATCGGGTAACTTGCGGGTTGCCCGTCCAGGCACAAGCCGGCCACGGTCGTGGCTTCAGCAGTGACGGCGAAGCGAACCGGGTCACGATTGTCACTTAAAAGTACACTCAAGAAAATCGGAACGGCCAAGACTGGCCGGGGCTGGACGGTATCGTCTATGACCCCTCGTCGAAGCGAGCCTTTGCTTTCCATGGGTGCGCAGGAACCCTACGGCCATTCATGCTGCTAGCGGGAAGGTCGTCGGCAGCGTGGATCTTGGCGGCGATCCCGAGTTTGCCGCGGCCGACGGCAAAAGCCATGTCCACAATAACCTTGAAAATGAGAACGAGGTTGTGCGGATCGACTCGATGGCACTCAAGGTGTTGAATCACTGGCCGGTTGCACCTGGCTCGAGTCCCTCCGCGATGGGGGTCGACAGGTTGCATCGGCGACTCTTCGTCGGCTGCCGGAATGCCACCTGGTTGTCCTGGAACATGGACACGGGCAGAGTAGTGGCGAATTTGCCGATTGGCCAGGGCGTCGATGCCATCCGGTTTGATCCGAAGAGGCAATTCGTGTTTAGCTCTAACGGAGATGGAACATTGACGATCATTCCTGAGGATTCTCCCGGCAAATACAACGTCGTGGATAACATACAGACACAGCGAGGGGAGCGGACGATGGAGTTGGATCCGCGGACGCACCGCGTCTACCTGGTGACGGCCGAACTGGGCCCACAACCGGCGCTTACTGCGGAAGACCCGCATCCGTTCCCCCCATGACTCCGGGAACATTCACATTGCTCGTATGCGGCCAATAATCGTCGTGGAGAGCCACGACCTACATTGATGTGGATCGTATACCCAGATCCTTAAGTGGACCGATCCTGAAAGGATGCGAAAGATGAGTGGCTTTTTGAGTTCGGAGGAATTGCAGGCCCTGAAACCGGCCGAAACCTCATCGTTTGCCGCGCCGATTCCCACCCAAATTGTTTCCAGCGACGAATTTTTCCCGCAGCGCCAGAACAAGCAGCAACGTGAGGTAGAGGCTCGCCTAAAGGAAATGGGAACCCGGTTGGCGCAGAATCAAGGGATCAGTAGGAGATCATTTTTTAGGACTGCGGCTGGTATGGCGGCAGCATTTCTGGCCATGAACGAAGTCTATGGGAAGGTTTTCGACGTAACCCCTGCTGAGGCCCGCACTCCGGAGATGGCCGCCGAGCGTGCCGCCGCTCTCGCGGACCAGTTCATTTTCGATGGCCACACGCACTTTCTGCGTGACGATACTCGGCTTATGGGCTTCGTCAAAATGCGCCAGGCGGTCAGCGACTCTGGATGGAATCCCCAACTAGCCGGCAAGAAGCAGACGATCGAAGATTTGAAATACAACAACTATTACAAGGAGATCTTTCTCGACAGTGACACCAAGGTGGCACTGATCTCAAGCGCACCGTCCGATATCCCTCGCGACTGGTTCTTGACCAACGAGATGATGGCAGCAGCCCGCGAAAAAGTCAACCGGGCAGCTGGCTCTAAACGGCTGTTATGCCACGCCATCTTCACTCCGGGACAACCGGGCTGGCTCGACAACCTCGACCATGCACTCGCTCTCAAGCCCGACTCTGCAAAGGGCTATACCATCGGAGACAACACGCATAAGGAACTCTCGCGATATCCCTGGCGCATGGACAACGAGAAGGTGGCCTATCTCGGGTACGAGAAAATGCAGAAGGCGGGTATCAAGAACGTTTGCGTTCACAAAGGGCTTTTTCCTCCGTCTTTGGACGGTGTCTTTCCCAGCCTTCGGCCTTACGCCGACGTCAGCGACGTAGGCAAGGCCGCCAAGGATTGGACGCAACTCAATTTCATCATTTACCACTCCGGCTACCGTAATGTGGGTGGGGGAGCCACGGACGCAGCTGAGGCTTGGGCAATGGTGGAAAAAAGCGGCCGAAACGATTGGGTGACGGACTTGGCCGAAATCCCGGAGAAATATGGAGTCACCAATGTCTATGGCGATTTGGGCCAGCTTTTCGCCGCCAGCACGGTGGCGCAGCCGAAGTTGGCGGCCTACCTTGTGGGGTGTCTCGTCAACGGTCTGGGTGCGGATCACGTTGTCTGGGGTACCGACGCACTGTGGACAGGTTCGCCGCAGTGGCAAATCGAGGGGCTCAGGCGACTTGAAATCCCGGAGGACATGCAGAAAAGATTCGGGTTCAAGCCTCTTGGAACCGCCGGCGGTCCCGTGAAGACGGCGATACTAAGCGGGAATTCTGCCCGGCTGTACGATTACAAAGCTCCAACCAGTTGGTCGAAGATGGATCGCTTCGCAGCTCTGAAACAAGAATACATACAGGCGGGCCCTCGGCGCACGAATTTGCGATATGGCTATGTGTCAGTCTAGCGACGATAATGGATCATCGTTCTTAGACCGTCCGGACGAGCGGACTAGGGCCGTTGATTTCGCCAGCCAACAGAGAGATCGAGAGGGAGCGGGTTGGGGCCTTCGCAATGCCAAACTTCGAATGTCTCGGAAATTGATCTTTGCCTCCGGTCTGCTCGTCTGTTTTCGTGCAAGCCTTGATCCTGAACTGAAAAGAGGGATTTCCACCGTGAAATCTGCTGACCACGATGCTATTAAGGTCGAACCTGGCAAGTCACATCAGAAGTCTTGCTCTGTTGACGCCTTTGGAAGTTCTTGAAAGATGGATTAAGGACTACGGCGTTAAGGAAAAAGTGGCAACAGATTTGTTCGGTGCGTACGGCGAATTCCTCTCGGTGCTTGCAGACGATGGAGCTCGCAAAGCCTTGGGGAGCTTCGCGCCAAAGATTCAAGGACCGATCCTACGTTTCGGCAGGTCAGGAAAATTAGTCAGCGATTTGAGTAAGCCCTCGATGCGATGTTTTTCCAAAACCCTCTTCTGCTACCTCTCACGATAAAGTACGGTGTCTTCTAATGAGAATGATTGGCTTTCCCACCGGCGCACTCGCGCGCGGCGATTATCGACAGGCGCTCGGAATGCTGGCCGACAAGGAACTGAATGCTGTCGAATTGTCGAATTATCAGCGCTTCGACCGGAAGAACTCCAGCCGCTGGTCGAGGACCTCGACAATCTCGATCTGCGCAAATTCCGGTATATCTGCCCCAAGTTCCCTCGATTCTGTTTTTGAAGTCACTGCAATCCAACTCCTGGAACGGGTAGCGGCGCGAGGCTGGCCCGACATTTGCTCTTGGACCATGATGGGCACCTGCCCAGCTTTGCCGGAGTGAGCGAAGGCAAGCAGCATGAAGTGCGGGTGGCGCGGCAGCTGCACTTGGCGCCGGGGACCATTTTGGCCATCGACCGCGGCTACACCGATTACCCGTGGTTTGCTGATCTGACCAAAGCGGGCGTGTATTTTGTCGCCCGTTTGAAGTTTGAAGGACAACGCCGACTATACGGTGGTAGAAGAGCGAGAACTTCCCCAACGCAAGGGGTACGACGCGATCAGGTCATCTTCTTTTACAAGCTGGCGCAGGCTGGAGTGGATGGCTTTTTCCGTCACGTGGTGTACTAGCCGCAGGTATTCCCTGTAGTTTTCCGGTGCAGGGTTGGAGAGCAGTTCTTCGATAACGGGCTGGCAGCTCGGTTCTCGCAGTCGTTCTAACCCGCGGTAATGTCGGACGGTTTCTTGTGCATAGAAGATTCAGAGAGAATGCAAACGCTGAGTTCGCTGATTGATGTCGGACATGAGGGCTACTGCGTGGCGCGAGCCAGTAAGACACCCCCGCATGACCGATAGGCTGCTGTAGTAGTCGTTGTACCGGAAAAACCCGGTTTGTCCTTGCCACATGGGATAGAAATCGCATGCCTGCATCCATTTTTCGTAGACCGAATCAATGTCGATGTAAGTATTGGGTAAGAAGTTCGCCGCATCTTCCCAGTTCTCCGCATAGAAGACTTTCGAAACAGCGTGGGCTGGCCGCTCTCGGGTGAGCGTTTCCAAACCGGCATAAAAAATTGCATCGCGCACGATCAGATGACAATTCTGATGATCCTTGTGCCAACTTCCACTCCAGTGGGTCACAACGGCTTCGGGCCGGTGTTTTCGGAGGGCATCAGAAACTCGCAGCGAACTTTCGTCGTTGAAGGGTATCTCGGCGTCCGGATAATCAAGAAAAACAGCCTCTGCCCCGATCAGGTGGGCCGCGTTCTCCGTGGCTGTGCGCTGCATCGCGCCGTATTGTTGAACGGAAATATTCTTCGGAGCTCCCTTCTCTCCTAATGACAAACTCAACAGAACGCCTGCGCCTCCGCGTTCGATCTGCTTTGCGAGCACTGCACCCATGGTGAACATTCCGTCGCCGGGATGGGCTGCGATCGCCATCACCTCGCCCGCCTTCAAAGCGTTCGAGTCTTGGGCGAACAGCGAAGAAGCCGGAATCGTCGAGAGAATTACCGCGCTTCCGGCCGACTGAGCAAAGGAACGCCGATTCATCTTCTCTCCTTATTCGACATGCGCGTTTCCAACGATTGCCAGGCCACACGAGCACAACCCAGTAGATTTGCTCGATCCCCCAGCTTGCTCAAAGCTAGTTTTACTTGCCGCGCCGCGAGTGGCTGCGCTCGTTCGCGCATTGCCTCACGCAATGAATCAAGATATAGATCGGCTGCACCAGCCATTCCTCCTCCGAGAATTACGACTTCCGGATCGAACAAGCTGACCATATTGGCAATGCCCAACCCCAGGAATCTTCCCGCCTGCTGGAAGATATTCAATGCCACCTGATCTCCTGCTCGCGCTGCGGCTGCCACCTCATGAGCTGTGATTTTGGAAAGATCGAATTGCGTCAGGCTGCTAACTGCTCCTTCTCGCAAGCGCTTTCGTGCAGCGTTAGCAATTCCCGGCCCGGCAGCTAGAGACTCAAACTCTCCGGTTCCTAAAGAACTCAAGTTGCCATCGAGTGAGATGGTGAGCCATCCAGCGCAGCCGGAGAGTTCGTGCGCGCCCCGGACCACGTGTCCACCAGTCATGATACCCGCTCCGATACCGGTGCCGATTATCAACACGATTACATCGGACCTCCCTCGTGCAGCTCCGCGCCAGCATTCTCCCAGCAAGGCGACATTGCGATCGCTTTCGACTATCACGGGAATTTCCAGCGAGCGCTTCAAACGGTTAGCGAGCGGCAGCCGGTCCCAACCCGGAAGGTTCGGCGCCCAGACTGTTCGGTTGCGGCGAACCAGTCCCGGAACAGCGATTCCAGCGGCGACGAAGCATTGCTTGGGACCCGCACCTCGTGCGAGCTCACGCGCCACTCGAATGATCTGGCGAACAGGCCCCGACGGAGAACTGACGTCCACGGGTACGGTGCGGCGCGAGACAATGCGTCCCTTTCGATCTACGACAGCTGCCGAACATTTTGTCCCGCCAAGATCAACCGCCAAGACGTAGGGCACCGTGGATCCTTTATCTGTTGCGCAAACAGAGGCAAAGCATCAGCTTAAAAACGAGCCTCGCCGGTCTTCGAAATCCCCTCGGCGCTGCGCTCACGAACAAACACCATGGCCGACAGCAGAATAATCCCAACCGCCCCCAGGGAGGGCACGATCATGCCGGCACGAACGCCGAGCCTTTGCGACAGCTGTCCGACCGTCCAGGGAAACAGCATGCCTCCCATCAACGCAATTGAAAATAGAAGCCCAAACACCGTCCCGGTGCGCTCGGAATAGCGATCGCCCGCGATTGCCAATATTGTGGGAAAGATTGGCCCATACGACAGTCCGATCAGCGCGGTCCCGGCAAACAGCACGATCAACGATCGCATCGCGAGCAGCGCCGCGCAACCAAACAGGGATATGATCGCGATGATCAGCACCAATTGCCACTTTCCAATTCCTTGGAGTACACGTGCCGCCACGATTCTGCTCACCATCAGGGCCGCCCAGTACGAAGCCAGGACCAGAGTCGCGGTCCGCGCGGAATAGCCAATGGTGTTCACAAACGTCGAAGTCCATCCTCCGATGCAGGCCTCATTCCCCGATTCCAGAAACAAGATAAAGGCGAGCAACAGTACACCATGATATTTGGTGACAGCCACACCTTCGCGCAGCGAAAATGTCTGGATTGCCTTCGCTGGTGGAAACGAGAGCAGTGCGTAACCGAAAGCACAAATAGCTGCGAGGACAGCACAAAAAAGAAACAACTGCGGAATCGTGAAGTGTCCTTCGATGCTCGCGGCGAGTAGCGGAACGCAAATCGCTCCGATGCCGAAGAAAATTCCCAGCAGATTTAGCATTGCTCCACGCTCATCACCATAGACGTCGGAAACGACCGCGTTCGTGCAGGTGTTTAATCCACCTCCCCCAACTCCGAGCAAAATGGCAGCCATGGCTGCAGATGCGAAAGAGTGCGCGAGCGCGAACCATACCATTGCTGCGGAAACGAAGGCAGATGAAACAAACAGGTTCGCCTTATTACCGACATAATCGATCAGTGGTCCAACGACTAGCGAGGCGCAGAAAATGCCCAGGTAGAGAAGCAGAAATAGGTTTCCCTGCTGCGAGAGGTCGATTTGCAGGCGCGCCCGCATCTCCGGCAAACCGAACACCGTTCCCAGGATGGCGAGAACAATGCCGAAGACAAGGATTCCGGCGCAGGCGCTGATGAAAAGGGATCGTGGTCGCAGAGTCAACTCCTGCCTACCGTTTGAGCGAGCGTTCGTACTCTTCGTAAACGCGATT
>JASHRB010000584.1 GCA_030037575.1 Candidatus Sulfotelmatobacter sp.
CTCCGCCTTGCTGTATCCGCAAGGGACGTTCGTCGACGATGTGATTGTGCATCGGCTGGGTCAAGACGAGTATTTCCTGGTAATCAATGCCGGCACCCGGGAAAAGGACTTCAACTGGGTCCGCGACAATACGCGGCAGTTCGATTGCGCGGTCGAGAATCTGTCGGACGACTTTACCCAAATTGCGATTCAGGGACCGAAGGGCGCCGATGTTTTGCAGAAACTCGCCGACGCAAACCTGGGCGCGGTGAAATTCTATTGGGTCACGCGGGGGACGGTGTGCGGACTGCACAACATCCTGATCGCCCGCACGGGCTACACCGCCGAAGACGGCTTCGAAATTTATATACCCGCCAACGAGCGAACGAGCGCGCGCGTTTGGAAGGAGATTTTAGAGGCCGGGAAAGAATTTGGTCTCGTTCCCTGCGGCTTGGGTGCGCGCAATACCCTGCGACTGGAAGGCAAACTTCCTCTCTACGGACACGAAATTTCCGATACCATCAATGTGTGGGAAGCCGGGCTGGAGCGCTTCTGCAAGATGGAAAAGCCCGAGTTCGTAGGCCGGGCGGCGCTGCAGAAGGCAAGACCGAGCGTCCAGCGAATGCTGGTGGGATTGGAGATGGTCGAGCGCGGCATCGCGCGGGACGGATATAACGTGCTCGACGACCTCGGGCGCGAAATCGGTTATGTCACAAGCGGTTCGCCTGCGCCGTTTCTGAAGAAGAATATTGCACTGGCGTATGTGCCCTTGGAGTTCGCCGCAGAGGGCACGGCATTAAAGGTAGAAGTCC
Organism: Candidatus Sulfotelmatobacter sp.; assembly: GCA_030037575.1. GTDB lineage: Bacteria > Acidobacteriota > Terriglobia > Terriglobales > Acidobacteriaceae > Sulfotelmatobacter. The sequence goes on from JASHRB010000584.1 coordinate 792, forward strand.
GCGGGCGGGGCGTCGCGGCGAAGATTGTTCCGACTCCGTTTTATAAGCGTGCGAAGAAGGCCTAATCAGAGATGGTTTTTGCAGCTGGCCCGTAGGAGCTAGAAGCTTTATGGCTTACCCCACTGACCGCAAATACACCAAAGAGCACGAATGGATTCAGGCGAACGGAGGCGCAGCCGCCATCGGCATCACGGACCATGCCCAGGAGTCGCTGGGGGACATCGTCTTCGTCGAACTGCCCAAGGTTGGTGCGGAACTCACCTCGGGCAAGCCGTTCGGCACGGTCGAGTCCGTGAAAGCCGTTTCCGATTTGTTTGCTCCCGCCTCCGGCACTGTGACCGAGGTCAATGGCGAGCTGGCGACTTCGCCCGAAAAGGTGAACAAAGACGCGCACGGAGCGTGGCTGATCAAAATCAGTTTAAAGAATCCAAAAGAGCTGGATTCCCTGCTATCCTCCTCCGACTACGACAAGTTTGTGGCGGAAGAAGGAGGCCACTGAATTTGCCGGTTTCCGGTCCTCAACCGCCCGACGTTGAGTGGCGAGGGCGGGGAAATATGCCAGTTGAACTGCGTCTGCCCCGCGACGGGATACAGCCGTTCACATCGACCATCAAACGGACCCCCAGTTACATCTAACTATTTCCCATGCGCTATCTGCCAAAATCTCCCGCCGACCGCGAAGCCATGCTGCAAGCGCTGGGTCTGGGCTCGGTGGATGAACTGTTTGCCCCGATTCCGGCCGAATACCGGCTTAACCGCGATTTGAAGGTTCCCCGCCAGATGGCGGAATCGGAAATTATCGATTACTTCCGCCAGCGTTCGCGCGAAAACGCCGAAGGCTATACAAGCTTTCTCGGCGCCGGAGCCTACGCGCATTACCGTCCGGTCATTATCGATGCGCTCATCTCGCGCGGCGAGTTTCTCACGGCGTACACCCCTTATCAGGCCGAGATTTCACAAGGTACGTTGCAATCAATTTTCGAATTCCAGACCATGATTTGCGAGCTCACCGGCATGGAAGTCGCGAATGCTTCCATGTACGACGGCTCAACGGCGGCGGCCGAAGCGGTGATGATGGCCGTGCGCCTGACAGGGCGAAGATCGGTCGTGGTCGCGCGCAGCTTGCATCCCGAATATCGCGAAGTGCTTGCGACCTACGCCACGCATCAGGGAATGCCGCTTTCGACGGTTAGTTTCGCCGGCGATGGTCGAGTGAATCTGAAAGAGATGGAGAAGTCAATCTCGCCTGAAACGGCTTGCGTTTTGATGCAGTCGCCGAATTTCTTCGGCACGATTGAAGAGGTGGCGGCGATTGCCGAGCTCGCGCACAACCACGGCGCGATGCTGGTTGTCTCGATTGCCGAAGCTGTGTCGCTCGGCATTGTGGAACCGCCGCGCGAGGCGGACATCATCGCCATGGAGGCACAGTCGTTGGGCGTACCGGTTGGTTTTGGCGGTCCGTACTGCGGGGTCATCGCCACGCGCGAGAAATTTGTTCGGCAGATGCCGGGACGTTTGGTGGGGCAAACGGTGGATAAACAGGGGCGGCGGGGGTTCGTTCTTACCCTGGCCACGCGCGAGCAGCATATTCGCCGCGAAAAGGCGACTTCGAACATCTGCACCAATCAGGCGCTGATCGCGCTGATGGTCAACATCTTCATGAATGTCTATGGAAAGGTTGGGCTGAAAGAACTGGCCAAGCAAAACCTGGCGAAAGCGGCCTACGCCGCAACTCAGTTCGGCAAGTATGGGACGCTGCTGTTTGCCGGGGCGCCGCGCTTCAACGAATTTGTGGTGCAGACCAGCGAAGATCCGCACGCCATCAACAACCGATTGTTGGGGCACAAGATGATCGGGGGCTTGCCTCTAGCCAAGTTCTATCCCGAGCTAGGGAATGCCGCGCTCTGGTGCTGCACCGAGACCGCCACCCGCGGCGCAATCGATACGGCTGCGGGATTGGTGGCCGAAAGCGAGCGTTCCCTGCGATCGGCGAGAGAAGAAGCGGAAGAGGTGGCGCGCTAGGATGCATCGATGCCCTCGGCCAAAAATGCATGCCCGGACTGCCGGGGCAGCGGGGAGTGCAATGCCTGCTGCGGAACAGGTACAAACACGCAGCCAAACCAGGCCGCAACCAAATGCCGAAACTCGTCGGGCACAGGTGTATGTTCCGCTTGCACGGGAGCGGCAGCAGCCTCCCCGGCGCCGCCGAAATATTGGGCCTGGGACTTGATACCTAAATGAAAAATGCGATTCGCAAAGCCACCCGCCACGTCAATCAAAACGAAGGATTGATTTTCGAGAAATCCTCGGCGGGCAAAGCCGCATGGAAATTGCCGCCGCTTGATTTGCCGGAAGTTGATCCGGCTTCGCTGCTCGGTAAGGCAGAGAGAAAGGATCTCGGCAACATGCCGGAAGTCAGCGAGCTCGAAATCATTCGCCACTTCACCCGACTTTCGACGTGGAATTATGCGATTGATCTGGGCATGTATCCGCTCGGTTCGTGCACCATGAAATACAACCCGCGGGTGAACGAAGCGGTCGCGCGAGTGGAAGGAATCGCCAACGGCCATCCTTATCAGCCTG
>JASHRB010000585.1 GCA_030037575.1 Candidatus Sulfotelmatobacter sp.
CCTCACGATCGCTTCCGCTTCAAAACCCTGGATTGGATCCGCTTTCGCAGACACAGCCCTTGTGCCGACGGCCGCTTCCTTGATGTCTTCAGCCGCGGCCAAGACTTCCTGCGAACAGAACCCGAGACCGTTAACTTTTCGGGTCTTGGAGGGCCGCTTCTGGTAGTGCTCGAACGTCCTGTCTATACCCCGCAGAATCGCCTCGAGCGGAATCCCTGCATTTCTCCATGTATCAATAAGTGCCCAGTCGAGCGGCGACAGTCTCAAGATTCCTCCCCAGCGGCGTTGAAAGTGCTCTTCAATCTCGGTGAAATAGTTGAAGTAGTTTTCCACGGTGCGGGTTCAACGCGCAGAACGCGAGGAAGAGGATGCTCGAACGCTTTCATTTCGCGACTTTGGAGAGTGCGCTTCGTCGGTTGCGGTTTTCAGAGATTCCCTCGCAGCTCGATTTGATCCCGACTCGCGACCGGGCGGCGCATTCCGCTCCCAAACGATGCGCAAGCCTTCGAGGGTGAGAAAATCGTCCACTTGTTTGATGTACTTCGATCCCGTACCGATCATCGGGCCGAGTCCGCCGGTTGCGATCACGTGCGTTTGCCTGCCGAGTTCGTTCAGCAGAAGCTCGAGAATACCATCCACTAGGCCGAGATACCCGTAGTACAGACCCGATTGCAGGCTGCCAACGGTATTGGTTCCGATAACCCGTGCGGGCTTGCGAATCTCGACTCGCGGCAGGCGCGCGGTGCGGGAAAAAAGAGCATCGGCAGAGATACCGATGCCTGGGCAGATGATTCCGCCAAGATATTCGCCTTTGGCTGAAACGCAATCGAATGTTGTCGCGGTGCCGAAGTCGACGATGAGGCATGGGCCGCCATATTTTTCGAAGGCTGCCACGGCGTTCACGATCCGGTCGGCGCCGACTTCGGCGGGATTGTCGTATTGCACCGACATTCCGGTTTTTATCCCGGGTTCGACGAACAACGGCTTCGAGTTGAAATATCGCTGGCAAACCTGGCGCAGCACGGGATCGAGCGGAGGTACCACCGATGAAATCACAATTCCATGAATCGCCGAGGCCTCAAGGTTGGCCATCGAAAACAAGTTGCGAAACAGAACTCCATACTCGTCGACAGTGCTGCTTTGCCGCGTGGTCACGCGCCAATGCGCCACGAGTCGCTCATAGCGCGGCGGATGGGCGTCTGTTTCTCCGTCGGGATGCACTTTCGCAACCCGGGCGAAAACTCCCAGCACCGTGTTCGTGTTGCCGACATCGAGAACGAAGAGCATGTTAAGGCAGGAACGGTTGTCAGTGATCAATCCGCAATTCCCGCTTGGCTTTCCCACCGGTCATCAGCCCCATAATTCACAGGGGTCTCACCGTGCCGCTCAGGATCGTGCGCAATCCTTGCCGGGTGCGCAGCAGAAGAAAGCCCCGCTCATCCAGGCCTTCCGTCGTACCTTCAAGCATGGAACCGTTCTCCTGAACGCGAATCTGCTTGCCGCCCACCCAGGACGACTGTTCGCTGAAGCGGCGCAGTATCGACTCTCGAGCATCTTTCTTGCTGATGAAGGAAGCGTATTCGCGATCAAGCGATTTTAACAAAGCCGCTGCAAGTTCCACTCGCGACCACTCTCTTCCCGTAGCCATGCGCAGTGAGGTTGCCTGATTTTCCAATTGGCCGGAAAAACTCTGCTGATTCACGTTGATGCCGACTCCCACAACCACATAACGCACCCGCGTGGCTTCGGCATTCATCTCGGTGAGAATGCCGCAAACTTTTTTTTCATGAAGGAGCACATCGTTCGGCCACTTCAGGTCGAGGCGAATCTTCGCGTCGATTTGTTTTAGCGCGTCGCCAGCCGCTAGACCCACGGCCAGGCTAAGCAGGAGCACATCGGAGGGGGGCAGCGCGGGCCGCAATATCAACGAACAATAGATTCCCGCCGAGCGCGCGGATTCCCATGCGTGCCCCCCGCGCCCGCGTCCGGCGCTTTGTTCTTCGGTGATAAACACGCTGCCTTCCGGCGCGCCTTCCGCGGCGGCTGCCATGGCCTGGGTGTTGGTTGAATCGATCTTATAAAAATGGTGGATGTGCGAATCGAAAATCGTGCCCCGCAACAAAGGTGCGAGGATTTCCGGGAGCAGGAGATCGGGAACGGCCTTGAGCTGATATCCAGCGGCGGGATGGCCGGCCACGTCGACCCCCAAGCAGCGCAGTTGCTGAATCAACCGCCAGACCTCAGAGCGGGTCCCGGAGATTTCCTGTGCAATCTTTGTTCCGCTCACAACGACCGTCGCATGTTCCATCAAAAGACGGACGATGAGGCCGAGGCGAGCGTCGGCAGTGCGCTCGTATGGCGCCGATGTCCCGGTCCGCCGAAGCTTGCTGCGGCGATTTGTTACGTCCTTTGTGATGCAGGAATTATGCGGGAATTGCCCAGAAACGACAAACCACAAGTTGCTATGGGCTACGTCGGCAAAACTTTCATGCTCATGTCGGCCGCCTGCGGCGAATGGGTGAGCAAACCAACGGAGATGAAATCGACGCCCGTTTCCGCATAGGCGCGAACGTTTTCGAGCCGAATGCCGCCGGAACACTCGATAGGGACGGACTTTTCAAGCACCGCACAGCGCTCAACCGCGCGGCTAACGTTCTCGACACTCATATTATCAAGCAGAATTGCCTCGGCCCCCAGGCTGAGAGCGTGTTCCAATTCCTCAAGTGTACGAACTTCAATTTCGATCGTCTGCATGCCGCGGCGGTTGTGCAGGGCGCGATCGAGCGCAGGAACGATTCCGCCGGCTAGGGCGATATGGTTGTTCTTGATGAGCACGCCGTCAGAAAGATCGAGCCGGTGATTGAGTCCTCCGCCGCAGCGCACGGCGTACTTGTCGATCATCCGCAGGCCGGGCGCAGTCTTGCGCGTGTCGAGAATGCGGGCTTTCGTGCCGGAAATGGCATCGACAAATTTCCGCGTGAGGGTAGCAACCCCGCTCATGCGCTGCAGGAAATTCAAAATCACGCGCTCGCAGGAAAGCAGCACTCTAGCATTGTGGCGGATGACGGCGACCGATTGTCCTTTGTGCAGGCGCACGCCGTCAAAAATTTCAGGGTGCGTGGTTACTTCATAGTGCGAAGTCACGGCGCCGTCGAGCGCTGCGTAGACCTCGAGAATTCGGGCGATGACGCCGACCCCGGAGAGAATGCAATCCTGCTTCGCCAGAATGGTGGCGGTAGCACGCTGGTTGGCGTCGACGCAGGCGTAGCTGGTGGCATCGCGCGTGGCGCGGTCTTCGACGAGCGCGTTCTCGATGATGGCGGTGATGCGGCGAGAGTTGAAGTCCATGATCGCCTTAGGCGCAACTCAGCTCCGACAGCTTGCTGGCAGTCTTTTCCTTCAACATCTCCAGTTCCTGCTGTTGCTTGCGCAGCCCTTCGACAACGGCGGCTGGCGCTTTCGCGAGAAATCGCTCATTGCCGAGTTGCCTTCGTCCGCTGGCGATGCCGTTCTCGATTTTTTCCAGCTCCTTTTTCAGGCGTTCCCGTTCGGCGGTCAAATCGATCTTCGTTTCGTAGATCACCAGTACATCGAAACGCGCGGTGCTCCGGCTCGCGCCCTTGCCTGTGGGCGAACGATCGACGAAGGCGATGACTTCCACATTTGCCAGGCGAGCGACTGCATTTTGGTTCTGCTCGATCATCCGGCAAATTGCGGGTTCGTGGACGAAAAGTTCGATCGGAACTTTTGCCTTCGGCTCAACTTTCAGTTCGGCGCGCAGGTTGCGAACGCTGACGATCAAGTCTTCGAGGATCGCCATTTCGGTCTCGGCCGCGAGGTCGATTTGCAGTTCATCAGCCTGCGGGTAGGGCGCGAGGGCGATGGACTTTTGCGGTGCCTCGCCTTGGTAGATCGCGTGCCAGATTTCCTCGGTGATGAACGGCATGACGGGATGCAGGAGGCGCAACGAAGCTTCGAACAACGAAACAAGATTTGCGCAGGCCGATTGCGCGGCGCTCCTGTCAGCGCCGTCTTCGAAGTTGAGACGCGGCTTGATCAGTTCGAGATACCAATCGCAGAATTCCCCCCAAAAAAAATCGTAGGTGCGATTGGCAGCTTCGTGAAAGCGATAGGTCGCGAGCGCCTGGTTGACTTCCTTCGCCACGCGATTGAAGCGCGAGAGAATCCAGCGGTCTTCGAGCGTTGCGGGCTGAAAGTCGGGAAGTCCCTCCCCCGTGCGAGACCTGGCGGAACTGTGTCTCGGCTGGACAGCCCAGGGCGGCGGTCCCCACACGAACCCGATGCGATCCAGATTCATGAACAGGAAGCGCGCGGCATTCCAGATTTTATTCGCAAACGCGCGGTAGCCTTCGGTGCGGCTTTCGTTGAAGGCGATATCGGTGCCGGGAGCGGCCATAGCAGCCAAAGTAAAACGAACTGCATCGGTGCCGTAGCGGGCGATAATAGCCAGGGGATCGATCACGTTGCCTTTGGTCTTCGACATCTTTTGTCGATCGGCATCGCGTACCAGCGCGTGAATGTAGACATGGCGGAAGGGTACGCTGTCGTTTTGGCCGCCTTCGCCGCTGGCGTATTTGATGCTGGCGTCTTGTTTGTGTCCCTGCATGAAGTGGCACCCGAATATGATCATCCGTGCCAACCAGAAAAAGAGAATGTCGAAGCCGGTGATCATCAACATATTCGGATAGAACACTTCGAGATCGCGCGTCTTCTCCGGCCAGCCCAGCGCTGTGAACGGCAGCAAGCCCGACGAGAACCAGGTGTCGAGCACATCGGAAACCTGTTCGAGTTTGGAGCCGCCGCATTTCCCGCAGCGTGTGGGCGCTTCGCGCGCGACGATCACTTCTTGGCAACGTTCGCACGTCCACGCGGGAAT
>JASHRB010000586.1 GCA_030037575.1 Candidatus Sulfotelmatobacter sp.
AAGTCGGACCGTTTGAAAGCACCCGGCTGAGACAGCCAGTTATTCAGCTCAGTCTCCTTATCCTTGCGGTACAGGAACTGATTGAGCATGTCAATCACCAGTTCCTCGCGGATCAGCCGCACTACCCGCTCCGGATATTCTTCATTACTTTCGCTGAAAAGCCGGTAGCGGCCCCTGAGGATAAATGGCGCAGCCGCTGCCGCCCAGCCGGCGTGGCCAAGGAATTCGCGACGCGAAACCGACGATCCTCTTATAGGCATCTTATTGTCCTGTGGTTCGGGGAACAGATGCCGCGAGCGGCAGGATTAATTGACTCGCGTGTTCGGCATCGTGGAGGACCTTGATGTGCGCAATGCGCATGTCCTCCGGCTTCTCGTAGCCAATCCTGCCTCCGGTGTTGTAGTTTTTCTGAAAGTTCGGCGAATTGAGCGGAGCGATGGTGAGCCGTAACCGCGCGCCCGCGGGAATCCTCCGTGCCATCCAGTAAAACTCGAAGGGGAGCTCCACGATTTGATCCGGCTTTAACAGCTCCTGCTTGAATGGACTGTTACGAAACCGGGCGCGCCGGATGTCTTCGCCCAACCTGACCGTGGAGCCATCCGGCAGAACCATCAATACTTGAGCCCACAGGTCGAAATCCGGTGCGTCCGCCTCCACCAGCAACTGCAGGCGCATCTGCCCGGCTATTTCGATATCCCGTTGAAAGGCTTCGGAGTGAAAGCTGATAGCTCGCTTTTGGAAACCGCGAAACTGGCTCTTCAGATCTTCGTTTTCAGCATACTTAGCGACTTCGAGTTCGGGTAGTTCGTGTGGATCATCCACCACAATGGCGGGCGGTTCCTGGCCGCTCGGGCTTTCGGAAAGTGAGCCGGAGTGGAATACGTCCGTCGGCGTTCCCTCCCGGGCGGACAAGAACAAGTTCAGAATCTTTCCCGAGGATGCCGCTTCCAGGGTCTTGGCGTATCGCCACTGGTCCGCACCCATCATGAAGTACGCAACTCGGTCATGCAGAAACGCAGGTTTGGACCCACGCCCCAACGCCCAGTCGTACCAGTCGGCGTGCAGCGCGTCCATGTCAATGACGGCCGCATCGGGTATGGCCAAACCTTCGATCTGCTTCGTCGGCTTCTGCGTGCCACCATGGTCCCAAGGACCGATCACGAGGTAATGCTGGCTCACGGCTGCTGCCGAAGCATGATTGACGTGGCCTCGATAGTAGCGCAGCGCACCCGGCTGGTCGTCATCGAAATAGCCGGTTGCCGTTAGCACCGGAAAATCCATGCGAGCATAGTCTTGGGCTTTGGGTTCGGCCGCAAGATTGAAGGCTTCATCGCCTACGTGATCGAGCCACATTTTCATGAACGAGAGCTTTTGGCCGCGCTCGTCCGTCATCCACCAGTCGTCCTGAGCGATTCCGAGAGCATCGTCCAGTTCCCGGAAGAGACCCTGGGCAGCGTACTGTTCGAGCATCTTTCCCGCCCAGTAGCTTCGGTTTGCAATGAACCCGCTATTCAGCGAGCGACCCGAGGTATAGCCGAGGATCACCGCCGACCATGCCTGCGGAATTCCGTTGGTGTTGGGTACATCCCATCCCGGATAGATCGGAACGTAAGGCGCGATGGCAGCAAGGTGAGGCGGGTGCTGGGCGGCAGTGCGCCACTGCGTCATGCCGACGAAGGAGCCGCCGAACATCACGACATGTCCATCGCTCCAGGGCTGGGCCGCAATCCACTCGACCACATCGTAGCCGTCGCGCCCCACCTGCAGGCCCAGATTGTCGCTCTTTACCCCGCCCGAGCGGCCGCGGCCGCGCACGTATACCTGCACGAACACATAACCGCGGCGAGTGTAGGCGGCGACGTTGCCACGGCGGCCGCCATCAATATCGTACTGGGTCAAGGTCAGCACCGCCGGCGCTTTGGCCTTTAGGTGGGAGGGCTTGAAAATCCAGGCCTCGAGCTGAACCCCGTCTCGCATCGAAATCATGCGGCTCATTTCGATGTCGTAACCTGGTCCGACCTCCTCTGCTCCCGCCAGCGCGGCAGCCAGCAATACTGCCACCGCAATCAGCACCTTCAGGACCCATCTGACCATGCTTCCTCCATTTGCTCTCCGGCTACAGACCTTCTGCTTATACCTCCGACGGAAGCTTGTAAAGACAGCACACAGCACCGAGTATTGATACCCGCTGGGTCTTCCCCGTAGCAATCCGAATTGAACAGCGATGAGCAGATTGGGTCAGACAATCAGGTGCACCAAATCAAAATCCCCCAATGACCAGAAATCCGTTTCGATGCCGCTCCCTTGAGCGAAGAAATTTTTCGGGTTTGTGACCGCCCGCTTTGCGCGCGCGGTCACATGCGAAACCTAATCGGGCCGCCCGGAGATCGCCGAAGTGACCACCTTTTGCCGCAGAATCGCCTGGCGTTCGCCTTCGGGTATCGAATGAACGGCGAATCGAAACCGAACCGATTGCAAAGCTCTGATGACGGAGTATCTGGCGGCGCTGAACTCGGCTCTGCTCGCAGCTACCGCAATAACCCTGTGAAATGGTTGTGGATTCTAAGTGGATGCGGAAAATCGAGCTGCAAAAAATACTTGCCACACTTACTCAGATGTCCGATTGCAACAGCGACCCCTGAGGTCCTGGCCGCTCTTCCACGATAGCCGCAACCACCGTCAAGATTATACTGTCGTCAACCATGAACGCGTCGATATACTCCATTTCGATTCTATGGATAATCGCCATCGATCCGTGACCACGTTGCTTCTGGCGGAAGAATAGTAACTGCGCGTGTAAGGCGGGATTACGGACGTTGTCTGTTGGTTTCAGCCAAGACGGATCATCTGGAAGACACTTGCTGCTGACCTTTCAAAGGAGACAGCAGCACATCGGGTGCACTCGATGGCGAGCCCGGAACCAGCCAGCTGAAAAAAGCAGTTGCAGCCGCAGCACCAAGTAATTGAGCGGCAACGAAGCCGGGGACATCTTCAGGGCGAATACCGGTGAAACTATCCGTGCCCGCTCTCGCGAAGGTTACGGCAGGATTGGCGAACGATGTCGATGCGGTGAACCAGTACGCCGCCGTAATGTACGCCCCAACCGCAAAAGGCACCAAAGACGTACGCAGTCGCGAACATCCCCAGATCACTGACAGCAATCCGAATGTGGCGATGAATTCACTGAACGCCTGCGGCCTGCCGCTGCGCATGTGCCGAGATACCGATAGCAACGGCAAGGCGAACATGGCGTGCGCGCTGATCACCCCAACATACGCTCCCAGAATTTGGGCACCGACGTAACCGGGAGTCTCACGCCAAGGCAAGCCCCTTTGCCAAGCATCCGCGAGCGAAACAGCAGGATTGAGGTGTGCTCCCGAAACAGGCCCGAAGGTAAGAATGAGCGCCACCAACACGGCTCCGGTCGCGATCGTATTCGCGAGTAAGGCGATTGCCATATTGCCGCCAGACAGCCGTTCTCCCATGATCCCAGAACCGACGACCGCCATCAGCAGGAATGCAGTTCCAACAAATTCTGCGGCGACGCGAGCGAGAAAATTGAATTTCATTGGCGGCCGATGCTGTCGAGTTCTTTCTTCAGTGAGAGTCTGTCGATGGAGCCATGCGGGAGAGACAGGAAAAGATCAATTCGCCGGTCCAGCAGAAAGAAAGCTTCCCGGAAGGCCTTTTCTACTAACACGCTTGTACCTACCGCAGCTGCGGGATCCGGGATACCCCAATGCGCGGTCGTTGGGTGCCCTGGCCAAACCGGGCACACCTCGTTCGCCGCGCTGTCACAGACCGTGAAGACAAAATCCATCTGGGGCGCACCCGGTTTAGAAAATTCCTCCCAGCTCTTGCTGCGCAAACCAGTGGTTGGTAGGTCGGCGGATTGAAGTTGCCGCAGCGCCTCCGGCCGTAAGCTTCCCCTTGGGTGACTACCTGCACTATAGGCTGTAAACTCGGGTCGTCCCTTCGAATTAAGGAGCGCCTCGGCCATGATCGAGCGAGCCGAGTTCCCGGTACATAGAAATAGAACGTTATAGTGGGCTGGCATCGGTCATGCTTTTAGTTGCGGCTCGATCCTCCCACGGGCTTTTCCCGCTTGCCGGCGTGGATGAAAGCACTCATAAACTTTCCATCCACCTGCGGGGCAATGGCATCGACATCAATGCTTTCAGCCGCGAGCATCTCGCGCGCATCTTCCACTCGGTAAATGCGCGTTGGCTCGATTTCGATCTGTTCGAACCCCGCCGTGATGAGCTTTTTCTCATATTCGACCTCCCCCAGCGCCCCTGCCACGCAACCGACCCACAGCAGCACGCTCTTGCGAATCTGCGGGCTTATTTCGCCGCGGGTTACAACATCGGACACTGCCAATCGGCCGCCTGGTTTCAATACGCGAAATGCTTCCCGCAGGACCTGGTCCTTGTCCGCCGACAGGTTGATCACGCAGTTCGAGATCACCACGTCTACGGAGTTGTCCGGCAGCGGTATGCTCTGGATTTCACCTTTGAGAAACTCTACGTTTCCCAATCCGGCCTTCTGCCGGTTCTCATTCGCTAGTGCGAGCATTTCGTCGGTCATGTCGAGGCCATACGCTTTTCCGGTTGGGCCCACGCGACCCGCCGAAAGCAAAACATCGATTCCACCGCCCGATCCCAAATCGAGCACCGTTTCCCCGGGCTTTAGCTCTGCGAGCGCAGTCGGATTGCCACAACCCAAGGAAGCGAGCATGGCTTTTTCGGGGATTTGCGCAGCCTGCGCGGAATCGTAGAGATTCGAAGTTATCGGGTCGCGCCCGCGCCCGGCAGCCGGCCAAGCACCGCAACATCCACTACCACCACTTTTCACTCGTAGCGCTGCCTGTCCATACCTTTCTCTCACCACCTTTTCGATGTCGTTGGTGTTCATCTTTCTCTCTCCCATTGGCAAATCTGGACGACATCTTGCGGTTTCAGCGCTTTGTTGCGCGTGCAGCATTCCGCATATAGAAACTGCAATAACTCTTGGAGGGACTCGGTGTTGGCGGTGTAGCGCAAAAACGTGCTCTCGCGACGCACGTTAACCAGGTCCTCATTCCTGAGTTTGTCCAGGTGGTGTGAAAGGGTGGAATTGGGGATATCCAGCTCTTCCTGAATCTCTCCGACTACAAGACCTGCCGGCTGCGCTGAAAGAAGCAGTTGCATAATCCGCAGTCTGGCCTCCGTGCCCATGGCCGAGAACATGTCGGCGTACTTGGTCACCTGTTCCGCGGTTTTCTTGGTTGCCATGCCTGGCATATTTCTATATTTGCAGAAATATAGATTCAGGTCAAGAGGCAAAGAACGTGCCCGCCCAGCCCTTGCTGCGCAGAACGCCCGGTCGTGGTTACAAGTCCGCTCACCGGCACGTTGGGATAAGTCTTAATCTTTACAGATTTTTACGTTTGCTTAACCGATGTTTTACTCCCTTGGTGCGGTCGATCATAGTACCGTGGGCCAATATACACACGAGGTGTTGTATGCGTAAGCTGGCCACTATTGTCGGCGTGCTGGTGCTAGGTTGCTGGTTGGGGTCAGCCCAGGACGGAACTGGAAATTCAGGCTCCCAAGGCCCCGGAAATGTACCAGCTCAACCGGGTCCTCGTGGCCCCCGAATAGCCGGAACAATTACCGCGATCGAGGAGAATAGCATCACTATCAAGACACGAGATGGTGCGACGGTCGAAGTCACAATCAGTCCGGAAACTCAGTTTCGGAAGAACCGTCAAGCGGCGAAGTTGAGTGACTTCAAAGTGG
>JASHRB010000587.1 GCA_030037575.1 Candidatus Sulfotelmatobacter sp.
TTCTGCTCGATGGGGTTCCGGTGATTCCGCGAAGCTGAAATGCGCAGATCGCCGTTCAGCTTCAGCTGGTCGTAGTTTCAAGCAACAAGCAGTGAAAAATCAGTGACCCGCATCAGTGTGCGCCCAGGAAACCAGTGTTCGCTGACTTTTTTATTCGTCGTCCGGTATTCGCCACGGTTTGCGCCCTGCTGATTGTCCTGGCTGGCACTGCCGTGATTCCCACTCTGCCCGTCGCGCAGTTTCCCACTCTGGCGCCGCCGCAGGTGGGCGTCTCCAGCGTTTACATCGGCGCCAGCGCGCAAACCGTCGAGAGCGCCGTTACCATTCCGCTCGAGCAACAGATCAACGGCGCCGAGGGCATGAGGTATATGACCTCAACCAGCGGCAACGACGGGACCAGCAACATCACCGTCACTTTCGATCTCACCCGCAATCCCGATCTCGCCACCGTCGACATTCAAAACCGCGTCAACACCGCGCAAGGTCGCTTGCCCGCGGCGGTCAAGGCAATCGGAATCACGACCGCTAAAACATCGCAGAATTTTGTTTTCGGCGCGGCCGTCTTTTCCGACAAAGGCAAATATTCGACGCTGTTCATGTCGAACTATCTCGATATCTATGTCCGCGACGCCCTCAAGCGTATTCCCGGCGTCGCTGACGTAGTCGTTTTCGGTGAGCGCAAATATTCCATGCGCCTGTGGCTCGATCCGGTGCGCATGGCGGGACGCGGCCTCACTGCGCCCGATGTAGTCAACGCGCTCTCCGAACAGAATGTCGAGGTCGGCGCCGGCCAGGTTGGCCAGCAGCCCGCAAAAGCAGGCCAGCAGTATCAGATCAGCGTTCGTGCTGTCGGTCGCCTCAGCGAGGCCAGCCAGTTCGACAACATCATTCTTAAAACCAACTCCGATGGAACCCTCGTTCGCCTGCGCGATGTCGGCCGCGCCGAACTCGGCGCCGAAGATTACAGCTCCGACCTGCAATTCAACGGGCAGGATGCCGTCGGCATTGGTGTCACCCAGCTTTCCACCGCTAATGCCCTCGATGTCGATCGCCGAGCCATCGCCGAGTTGCAGCGGCTGGCAAAGAGTTTCCCGCCCGGGATGAAGTATCACATTGCCTTCGATACCACCGACGCAGTCGGCGAATCCATCCGCGACGTGGTCTACACGGTAGGTTCGGCCATCGCGCTCGTCATCCTCGTTATCTTCATCTTCCTCGGCGACTGGAGGACGACGATGATTCACTTCATCGCCACTCCGGTCTCGCTCATCGGCACCTTTGTTTTCGTGAAGCTGCTCGGCTTTTCCATCAACACGCTGACTTTGTTCGGCATCACCCTGGCCACCGGCCTGGTTGTCGATGACGCCATCGTCGTCATCGAAAACATCGAACGCCACATGGCTGGGGGGGAGCACAACTCCAGCAAAGCCGCATCAGCCGCCACCGCCGAGATCACCAGCGCCGTCATCGCCACTTCGCTCGTGCTGGTCGCGGTGTTTGTGCCGGTCGCGTTCTTTCCCGGCACCACCGGCATTCTGTTTCGCCAGTTCGCGCTGACTATCGCCTTTTCCATCGCCATTTCCGCGTTCAACGCGCTCACCCTGGCCCCAGCGCTGGCTGCGATTTTTCTGGCCGGCTCCCACGGGCAGAAGTGGTGGTGGCTCCGGAAGTTTGACGAAGGGGTCCTGTCGCTCACCCGCGCCTACCGCGCTCTGTTGCATCACGTGCTCGATCTCAAAGCCGTAATGGTGGTGTTGTTTTTCGCCGGCCTGGGGGCAACTTATCTGGTGCTGCGCCACGTGCCCACCGGTTTCGTCCCTGACGAAGATCAGGGATATTTCATCATCGTGGTGCAGGCTCCATCCGGTGCTTCTCTGGAATACACGAAAGCGATCGGCAAGCGCGTTTCCGACATGCTCGTTGATGTGCCGGAGTCGGAAGGAACGTTCTCCGTCGCCGGTTTCAGCTTCGCCGGCTCGGCCCCCAACCAGGGACTCATTTTCGTTCCCCTGAAACCCTATTCACAACGCAAAGGCGAAGAGCATACTGCCGCCGCCATCGTGAATCGGGTGCGGCCCCGTCTGTTCGGCATTTCCGGGGCCATCGTCTTCGCCACGCTCCCTCCCGCAGTCAACGGTCTCGGCAACTTTGGCGGATTTCAATTCATCGTCCAGGACCAGGGCGCGCACACCCTCTCCGAGCTTTCCGATGTCACTCACCAAATCATTCGTCAGGCTGGGGCCCGCAAGGATCTGGTCAGCTTGTATACTCCCTTCACCGCCAACGATCCTCAATATCTCGTTACCATCGACCGCGAAAAAGCCAAGAGCCTGCACCTGCCGCTCTCCCAGATCACCGATACGCTGGGCATTTATATGGGATCGTCTTACGTCAACGATTTCGATTTCAACAATCGCTCTTACCGCGTTTACGTTCAGGCGGACAAGCAATTTCGCTCGACCGCCCGGGACATGAGCGAGTTCTACGTCCGCTCCGATTCGGGCGCCATGGTTCCGCTCGAGAATCTCATCAACATCAGCCAGACCACCACGCCGCAGGTCATCAGCCACTACAACCTTTTTCGCTCCGCCGAAATTGATGGGTCCGCCGCTCCCGGCTACAGTTCCGGTCAGGCCATCGCGGCCATGGAACAGTTGGCCTCCAAAATGCCGCAGGGTTTTGGCTCCAGCTGGACCGGCCTTTCGCTCGAAGAACTGCAAGCCGGAACCACATCTCTCATTCTGTTCGGCCTCGGCTCGCTCGTGGTTTATCTTACGCTTTCGGCGCAATATGAAAGTTTCGTGCTGCCCTTCATTGTTCTCCTCGCTGTCCCCATGGCTTTGCTCGGCGCATTAGGAGCGCAGTGGATGCGCGGCCTGGAAGACGACATCTTCTGCCAGGTCGGTCTCGTCATGCTCGTCGGCCTCGCCAGCAAAAACGCGATTCTGATCGTCGAATTCGCCGAGCAGTTGCGCCAGCGCGGCATTCCTCTTCTCGAAGCTGCAATTCAAGCCGCAACCATCCGTCTGCGCCCCATACTGATGACTTCCCTCGCCTTCATTCTCGGCGTCGTTCCCCTGGTCGTCGCCACCGGCGCCGGAGAAAACGGACGCCACTCCGTCGGAACCACCGTCT
>JASHRB010000588.1 GCA_030037575.1 Candidatus Sulfotelmatobacter sp.
CTGGGCCAATACTGGAGCGGCCGCATCACCATCAAGGAAGACCATGAATTGATCCGCAGCGGACCTTACGCGCGGCTCCGGCATCCGATTTATTCGGGACTCGACCTCGCCGTGATTGGTTCGGCGCTGGCCGTCGACCGCTGGCGTTGCCTACTCGGAGCGTGCGTGATTATTCTCGGCTTCTGGATTAAAGCCAAGCGGGAGGAAGCGATGCTCACCGGCCAATTCGGAGCCGCTTTCGAGGAACACCGCCGCTGTACGGGATTTCTGCTGCCCAAGCTGCGGCGAAGCTAAACCGTAGGAGCGGCTACTTCATGGCATTGACGCGAGCGCCCAGGCGCGACTTATAGCGCGCGGCGGTATTGCCGTGTAGCGTGCCCTTCTGGATGGCCTTGTCGAGAGCCGACACCGTTTGCCGGTAAGTCTGCTCGGCGGCTTTCTTGTCGCCCTTTTCGATGGTTTCGCGCAAAGTTCTCAGCGCCGTGCGCAGGCGGGAGGTGTTGGCGCGATTTCTTGCCGTGCGCTTTTCAGTCTGACGAGCGCGCTTGAGCGCCGAAAAATGATTAGCCATGTTGGATTCGTTACCTTTGTGTGCGCAGCGAGATATTTCGGTGGGTTCCGAAGCATCATTATAAGAAACTAAATTGCGGCTGGTCAAACAGATGGCATCGAAGCACAGTCCGGATCCGCTGGCGCGACTGCAGGTCTTGCTCGAATCCTCAACACCGATCGTGGTAATCGAAACCATCGAGGAAGTGAGAGCTGTTCGGCTGGCGCGGGCCGCTTGCGCTGCCTTGCGCCTCGATGCATTTGAGTGGACAATCGCCAGTGGCCTGGTTCGCTCCGGCAGCGACGTTGGCGAATTGATGGCTGCCCGGACCGAATCGGTCTTGCCGCATGCGCCAGTTGAGCAGGCTTTAGCCAATTCGAAGGCGATCTACAACAGCCAGGACCCGGCGCAGATGTTCGCCAACCTGCAAGGCATTTCCATTGGTGCAGCTTTCATTCTGAAAGACCTGCACCGGCACATGGACGACCCGGTGGTGGTTCGCCGCCTACGCGACGTAGGCCAGGAGTTCTCCGAAAATCGCCGCACAATCGTGCTCACTTCCCCGAAAATCGAGATCCCCGCCGAGCTACGTGGACTGGTGGAGTTTCTCGATCTGCCGCTGCCAGATGGTCAGCGCCTGCGCCAGATCATTGATGAAGTCGCCGTAAGAATCTCGCGTGATCACCCGTTGCCGCGCAAGCTCGACGCCAAGGGGTATGACGCTGTCGTGGAAAGTCTGCGTGGACTAACCGAGGAAGAGTCGGAGCGTTCGCTGTCTCAAGCGTTGGTGGCGCGATACGCGCTATCTCCGGAAATCGCCAACGACGTCCTGGAGAGCAAGAAATCCTGGTTGCGGCGCTGTGAAATGCTGGAGTTTACCGACGCCAGCGAAACATTCTCCAACCTGGGGGGAATGGAGAACCTAAAGCATGGGCTCGCCTTGCGACGCGGCACTTGGGAGGATTCGGCCCGCGCATTCGGTTTGGAGCCTCCGCACGGCGTGATTGTTTCCGGTGTACAGGGATGCGGAAAGTCTCTCTGCGCTCGCGCCATCGCTGGAGAGTGGAATCTGCCGCTGGTCAAGTTCGATACCGCCGCCGTCTATGACAAATTCATCGGTGAAACGGAAAAGCGAATCCGCAAGGTCTTCGCGACCCCCGAGGGGCTTGCTCCCTGCATTCTCTGGACTGACGAATTGGAAAAGGTATTCGCGGGAAGCGGGCCGGATTCTGCGTCCGTCGATGCCGGAGTTTCGTCGCGGTTGCTGGCGTCGTTCCTTATGTGGATGCAGGACCGCAAAGCTCCCGTGTGTGTAGCAGCCACTTGCAACAACGTGACCGTGCTGCCTCCCGAACTGATTCGCAAGGGGCGATTCGATGAGTTGTTTTTCGTCGATCTGCCCAGCCAGGCCGAACGCAGGCAGGTCCTCTCCATTCAACTATCGAAAAGAAGACGCAACTCCGCTCAGTTCGACCTGGATGAACTAGGCACACGTGCGAGAGGGTTCTCGGGAGCGGAAATCGATGCCGCCATCCAGACTGCGCTCTACACGGCTTATTCGGAAAAAGCTGCTCTGACAACCCAGTCGCTCGTGGACGCGCTCGCCCTCACCGTACCGCTATCAACCATGCGAGCTGAAGAAGTTCAGGCCCTGCGCGAATGGGCAAAAACTCGCGCCGTTCCGGCGTCTACTGCGGAGGAACGCCTATCGGCGGCTCGCCATTGACTCCCATCCCGCGGCGGGGTACGCTTAGGCCAATGGTTGTGGCTTGCCCCCTGGGCATGAACGTTCCGGCTGGTCCCGTCTCGAAGCAGATTCCTGTTCTGTCCAGGCCGTCTCGAATATCCCAATATCTGCCGGTCATTCATGGATTTGCCGAAAACACCGAATGAAGAAAAGCATCGGAATCAGTCCCAACATCGAGACTCTCTTTGGAACGCGAGACGAAAACATACGCCTGCTGGAAGACGGCCTGAAAATCAGGATCGACCTTCGCTCGAATGCCATTGAACTCGAAGGGGCGCCGCGCGATGTGGCTCGCGCCGAACAGGTTTTCTGCGACTATGAAAGCTTGCAGCGCTCCGGCTACACGTTCAGCAACGGTGATTTGAACAGCATGCTGCGCGTGCTCACCGCCGATGCGACCGCAACGTTGCGTGGGCTCGCCGACGCCAGCCGGCAACGTTCGCTCGGCCGCCGCTCGGTGCAGCCGAAAAGCGCGAATCAGCGCCGCTACGTAGAGGCCATCGAAAAGCACGATATGGTTTTCGGCATCGGCCCGGCAGGGACCGGAAAAACTTATCTCGCCGTGGCCATGGCAATCTCGGCTCTGCTGGCCAAGCGCGTGAACCGCATTATTCTCGCGCGTCCGGCGGTCGAAGCCGGCGAGCGCCTCGGATTTCTGCCCGGCACTTTGCAGGATAAAATCGATCCCTACCTGCGCCCGCTCTACGACGCGCTTTACGACATGCTCGACCCCGAGCGAGTCGATCGTTATCTGGAAAAAAACGTGATCGAAATCGCCCCCATCGCATTCATGCGCGGGCGCACGCTCAACGATTCGTTCGTGATTCTCGATGAGGCGCAGAACACGACCTCCGAACAGATGAAAATGTTCGTCACCCGGCTGGGATTTAATTCGAAGGCGGTGATCACCGGAGACGTCACGCAGATCGATTTGCCAAGCGCCCGCCGCAGCGGATTGCTGGAAGCGGTTGACGTTTTGAAAAACGTCGAAGGACTGACCTTCGTTCATTTCGACGAAGGCGATGTGGTGCGCCACCAGCTTGTGCAGCGCATCATTCGCGCGTATGACGAGCACAAGAATCATGTGGTCGAGCAGCAGATGTTGTTGCTCTCCGGGGGAAAGATCGCCGAGCCCGGAACGGGAGCGAGCGCCAACGGCGGGGAAAGCGGGCCTACGACCAATGATGTGACGATCGCGTCCGGAGAATGAAGCACGGCGCAACGAAGAGGGCCTTGACAGCCCTCTTTATTCTTTTGGTGCGACGAAATGACGTGTGCTCGGGAACCGAGAATGCAGTAAATTCTGCGGGACCAAGAACTTGGTTATTTTTCGAAAACGGATGGCGGGGCTTAGCTCGTCTGCGCTCGAACGTTTTATATTCCAGGCGCGCCGCTTGGCGGGCCTGCGGAAAACCGTGAACGTGATGGTATCGGGAAGCAGCGAGCTGCGCCTGCTGAATCGCCGCTTTCGCGGATTGGACGAACCGACTGACGTGCTCTCGTTTCCGGCGGGGGCGGGAGTGCGGCGGAAACCGCTTGGATGCGCGGGCGAGGTGGTGATCTCCGCCGACATAGCGCGCGACAACGCCAAGCGTCTCGGACATTCTCAGGCGAATGAGGTGAAGATTCTCGCTTTGCACGGCATTCTCCATTTGGCGGGTTTCGACCACGAACGAGACCACGGCGAAATGGCACGGAAGGAAAGCAGCTTGCGTC
>JASHRB010000039.1 GCA_030037575.1 Candidatus Sulfotelmatobacter sp.
CGGTCTGGCAGTAGTCAGACCTTTTCTCGTTGGACACTACCCACCCGCAGCCCTAAACAGCCGGGCTTCGAAGTATTAAATAGTCTAGATGTTCCCTCTCCTTTTTCAACTCCGTCAATAAGAAACTTTTCTGGGAAAACCGTACCAGTTTAGCGGCATACGCTTCAGAGGATTTGAGTCAATGCTCCATCTCCCAGCTGGAATAGTCCGCCTGCGCGAATCTCTGCTCCTGCCCATTCTGCTAATCACAAGCCTTTCTCTAGCACAAGTTGAAACGGCGACCGTCTCCGGACAAGTTTCAGATCCTTCTGGGTTGAATGTTTCCGGAGCACAAGTGACTTTGGTCGACATCGATCGCGATACGGCTATCGCCGCGACAACGAATTCCTCTGGTTTGTATACGTTCGCCAGCGTTCACCCAGGACGCTATCGCATGGAAGTCCGAGCCGATGGATTTCGTGTGATCAACTTCACGGGTTTAACGGTAAACGTGCAGGACCATCTTGAACAAAACTTTCGTCTTGAGGTTGGTTCTGTGTCGGAAAGCGTGACAGTGACGGCAGGCAGCGAACTTGTTAACACCACGGATGCCACGGTCAGCACGGTTGTGGATCGTCAGTTTGCCGAGAATCTTCCGCTGAACGGCAGAAGCTTTCAGACTCTGATCGAAATGACGCCGGGAGTGGTTATTACCCCAAGCACAAACTACGATCCCGGGCAATTCAGCGTCAACGGCCAGCGAACGAGTTCAAACTATTGGATGGTGGACGGGGTAGCCGCCAATCTCGGCACTCCTGCTTCCAACCTAGTGAACGGGGCTGGGATGGCCGGGGCGGTCGGATCCTATAGCGCTCTGGGAGGAACGAACAGCTTGGTATCCGTCGACGACCTCCAGGAGTTTCGCGTCCAGACTTCGACCTACGCTCCGGAGTTCGGCAGGACTCCCGGCGCGCAAATTTCCATCGTCACACGCTCGGGTACGGATCAATTTCATGGCAACCTGTTTGACTATTTCCGCAACGATGCTCTCGACGCCAACGACTGGTTCGCCGACAATGTAGGTTTGCCGAAACCGCCGGAACGCCAGAATGACTTCGGAGGGACGTTCGGCGGCCCGTTGTTTAAGGGCCGGACTTTCTTCTTCTTTTCCTATGAGGGTCAACGACTCAAATTGCCCCAGGTAGCCGAAACGACGGTTCCCTGCGATGCGACGTGCACAGTTGCGGGAAACGTGAGGGCCGCCGCTCAACCCGTGATGCAGCCCTACCTGAATGCCTTTCCGCTCCCGAACGGCCCCGAGGTTCTGTCTGAACCCGGAACTGCCGAATTCAACGCCAGCTATTCCAATTCTGCAACCCTGAATGCATACAGCCTGCGGCTTGATCACAAGCTGAAGGACAAGTTATCGCTGTTCGCGCGCTATGACTATTCGCCGTCAAACCTTATTACGCGCGGCGGCAGCAGCTCTTCCTTCGGCCCCCCCCTCAATCAAGTGGTTCCATCTCAATTTAAATTGCAAACAGGGACCGCCGGCGTGACTTGGATGCTGTCGCCGACTGCCTCTGACGATTTCCGATTCAATTTCAGCCGCGTCGCTGCATCGTCCAGCGATTATGTCGACAATTTCGGCGGGGCCGTTCCTCCTTCAAGCTATCCGCTTCCCGCTCCATATTCCCTCTCGGATGCGCAGTTCAGTTTGTTTATTTTCTCATTAACGAACCCGGGATTCACCGCGGGCCCCACCGTGGAGAACATTCAGCGGCAGCTCGACTTTGTAAACGGCTTTTCGTGGTCGCGTGGAGCACACAATCTGAAGTTTGGGATTGACTACCGAAGGCTTTCCCCCGTAGTGGCGCCGGTTTCCTACGTGCAAAACGACTATTTCGACGACATACCCTCGACCTTGGCTGCGCCGCCGCAGCTGACGGGTGGCTATTTTGTCGAATCCTTCAATAGCGCGGCACTCCTATTTCACAATCTCGGCGCGTATGCCCAGGACGCTTGGCGCGCCAACACCCGACTAACTCTGACTTACGGACTGCGATGGGATATCGATTTTGCACCCACAGCTACGAACGGTTACAACTTGGTGGGCGTGACCGGTTATAGCACGACGAACCTGTCAAACCTTGCGCTGGCGCCGGCTGGCACGCCGATGTTTGCCACTGACTACTCAAGCCTTGCGCCGCGGATTGGGGTGGCTTATCAGCTCTCGCAAAAACCTCAGCGGATGGTTGTTGTGCGTGGTGGATTTGGCGTTTTTTACGACCTTTCGACGGTCGAGGTCGGCAACCTGATCGTCGAAGGCTATCCTTTCAGTAATTACGTTTTTGGAGACTCCGGAACCTTCCCCTTGAATTCCACAGAAGCCGCGCCCCCACCGGCCATCCCACCTAACGCGACCCAGGGTATCCTGGGGGCCTTCGATCCGCACTTGAGGTCGCCTCGCACCCTGCAGTGGAGTCTTGCTGTGGAACAGGCTCTTGGCGAACAGCAGGCGTTGACAGTTTCCTACATTGGGGCCCATGGTTCGCGGCTCATTGAGTCAGCCGAGATCTATAACCCCAACGCCAATTACGCGTTAGCGGTTCTGATTGGAAATATAGCTTCTTCCAACTACGACGCTCTCCAGGCACAGTTCAAACGCCGCTTGTCGCACGGACTTCAGGCTCTGGTGTCTTATACCTGGTCGCACTCGCTCGATGACGCTTCCAGTGGGTTGGGTAATGATTCTGATCTCTTTGGCGGAGGGGCCAGCAGCTATGGTCCTTCAGATTTCGACATCCGCCACACGTTTTCGGCGGCGCTGACCTATGATGTGCCTGTCCGGGGAGTACATGGTTTTGCCAGGCCAATCCTCGAAGGCTGGTCCATAGAGAACATTATTCAAGCTCGTTCTGCCACGCCTGTGGATGTGTTCAGCCAGAACTTCAATGAGCTCGCTTCGGGTTACAGCCTGGATATTCGACCCGATGTTGTGCCGGGACAGCCGTTCTATCTTTCCGGTTCGCAATGCAGCGTCTTGTATCTCTCGCAGTGTCCCGGCAATCGAGGTTTCAATCCAGCCGCTTTTGTGAATCCTCCACTGAATTCCGACGGCATTCCAGTGCGCCAGGGCGACCTGGGCCGGAATGCCTTGCGTGCCTTCGGGATGACGCAGTGGGACTTTGCGGTGCATCGGGATTTCCCCATTCATGAAGCTCTAAAACTGCAGTTCCGAGCCGAGATGTTCAATGTTCTGAACCACCCCAACTTTGGGCCGCAAGATGGGGACCTCATTGACCCGACATTCGGCGTAGCCACGCAAATGCTCGGGAATAGCATGAGCAGCTCGAATGTTGGGGGCGGAGCGCTCAGTTCTCTGTATCAAGTCGGCGGGCCACGATCGATTCAACTCGCACTAAAGCTCACATTCTGAAGCCGAAATGACAACCGACAGTCAAGCGGCAGCCGGTGGAAACCATCCACATCCAAACCATCCGTTCAGGAGCAACTTCGAAATGACCGCCAATCTGAACTCGAACGTGCCTAAGGGGATCAAACCCGTGTTTTCAGTTGCCTCTGGCACCGTGACTGAAAGCTGCATTTCAAAACAATTCTTGGGCTGGATCGCAATAGCGAGCCTGGTCATGGCCGTCTGCGAATTGCTGGCGGTCGGCCCGGCCCTGGCTGCCCAACGACCGCTCAAACGGTTTACCGTCGCCGACGACATCGGGATCAGCCAGGTCAGCTCCGAAGTCATGTTTTCGCCGGACGACCGATTTTTCATTGTGCAGTCGGATCGTGGTCGCCTCGAGCTGAACCGCGCCGAGTCCTCTCTGCGCGTCTATTCCACCAAAGAAATAAATCGCTTACTGTCGCAGCCCGATTCTCAAGAAGAACCCTCTCCGCTGTGGACCATCACGAAATCGACATACAAGGACGGGCCCATCATCGATAATGTTCGCTGGCTCGACGACTCCAGCGGATTTATGTTCCTAGCGAAAACTGAATCGGGGAACGATCAACTGTTCCTCGCGAACCCTCACA
>JASHRB010000589.1 GCA_030037575.1 Candidatus Sulfotelmatobacter sp.
ATCTCAGTCTCGCAGGTCAAACGTGATCGAATCTCTTCTCCAACGCACAGTCGAAAAACGTCCTGATCGCGTCCTTTTGCGGGGACGCATTCTTTTTCTCACCGAAGATCCGGAACTCATCGAGCGCCAGCTTGCGGGCGAGGATCTGCCATGGGACACGAAGAATCCGGCGAACAATCCCAAGCTGCGCGACGACATCTCAACCGATGAGATTACTCCCGCGCACTACTGTTTTTATTTCGACGAAACCCTGGGCGAGATTCCCTATCTCGGATTGAAGTGCGGTAACCTAAGCCCGATCGGTCGGGGCGACGTCAAGCGTGGCGGATTTGTGGCTGCGGTGAGCGGCAAGCGGCGAGGCAAGGGATCAAGCCGCGAACAGTCTCCCTATGCGGAGATGTGTGCAGGCATCAAGCTGGTGATCGCCGAAAACATCGAGCGCATCTACAAGCAGAATTGCCAGAACCTGGGCGTGCTGACTTCGACCGATTTTTCGCTGATCGACAAGATTCGCCGCGGGGAAGCGATTGCATTGGGCGAATTCACCAAGGGTGAAGATGAAATTACGCGGCAGGTCATTGAATATGGCGGGCTGTTCCCCTTCAATGTGGCGAGGATGCAGAAGAAGGTCTTTTTGCCGGCGATCCAAAACGCAGCCCCGGGCGGCCGCGCAGCCCCGATGACTCTGGCGGAGAAGATTTTTGCCCGCCACATGATCAATGGAAAAGGTGAAGCCGGGGTGGCGGCGGTGAAACCGGGCGACAGCGGCTTTGCCAGGGCCGACCTGCGATTCAGCCATGAATACGTCACGCCCATGGCTGCAATTTTCTTCGAGCACTATGTGGGCAAGGAAGCGAAGGTGAACGATCCCCAAAGCATCATCTTCTTCCGCGACCATCTCACCTTTCTTGATGAAGTGATTTCCGAAGAAAAGAAAAAAATCGGCCTGCTTGATTTGGCGACCCAGTTGAAGTTGAAGCAGCAGGATTTTGCGGCGAAGCAAGCAATCAAGCTGCACGGAGAATTGAAAGACCGCAAAGGTTCCGAAGGCATTTGCCACTCGATTGTGCTCGAAAGTTATGCCCTGCCCGGGCAGTTGGCCATCGGCTCGGATTCCCACACGCCACATGTTGGCGCGATTGGCTGCGTGGCGTTCGGCATCGGCACCACCGATGTCTTCAACGGATGGATCACGAAAGAGGTTCGCGTCAAGGTGCCTGAGTCGGTGCGCATCATCATTCGCGGCAGGAAACAGAAAAACGTGACCGCCAAGGATTTCATCCTGAAAATTTTGAGCCTCGATTACGTGCGCAGCGGCAAAGCTTTAGCCAAAGTGATGGAATACGCGGGCGAAGCCATTGCAGAACTCAGCGTTGACGAGCGCGCGACCCTGACGAACATGGCCGCTGAGATCGGCGGATTTACCGGTATTGTGGCGCCGGATAAGAAGGCGGTTGATTTCCTGGCGGATCGCCGCGGCATGGATCGCGAGCAGGCCGAGGCGATGATTGCAGGTTTGTATAGCGATCCCGACGCGCAGTATGCACAGGTGATCGAACTCAATGCGGCTGAGATTACGCCCATGGTCGCGACTCCGGGCGATCCGGGAAATGGAAAATATGTTCGCGATCTGAACACACTCGTGCCGGTTGAAATCGCGTATGGCGGTACTTGCACCGCCGGCAAAAACGAAGACATGGATATGTACGCCGCGGTGCTCGCCGACGCGCTCAAGCGGGGCAAGCGCGTGGCCGATTCGACCAAGTTTTACATCCAATTCGGCTCGCAGCAAACGCGTGATTATTGCGTGCGCAAAGGCTATCTGCAGATTTTTGAGAAAGCCGGAGCGCACGTGATCGAACCAAGTTGCGGCGCCTGTATCAACGCCGGGCCGGGAGTTTCCACGCGTCCCGATCAGGTGGTGATCAGCGCGCAGAACCGCAACTTCCCCGGCCGCAGCGGGCCTGGGCAGATGTACCTCGCTTCCCCTTTAACGGTCGCGGCAAGCGCCGTGGCCGGATACATCGCTGAATACGAGCCGAGTGAGAAAAAGGAACTGGTGGGAGCGTAACCGGCGACCTCGCAGCATCGCCCCGTGCCTTCGTAACTGGCTGATTTCACACAGACTGGCTGAAATGAGCCATTGCCAGACCTGCAACTTTTCGCTACCTTCTGAGTTCAAATACATAGGAGCTTTCAGAACAGAACGGTTCTGAAAGACCGGCGGATTCGGAGTCGAAAAGCGGTGACGGCGCATCTGCAACAAGGGAGAACAACCATGGGGTACCTGAAATATTTGGCGTTGGTGACGGTTTTGGCGTTGCCTCTGATGCTCGCGCAGCCTTCCCAGGCGCAGGTGGCGGTTGGGGTTGGAATCGGCGCGCCCCCGGTCGGCTGTGCTTATGGATACTACGGCTATTATCCTTATGCCTGTGCGCCTTACGGATACTACGGGCCGAGCTGGTTCGCCAATGGAATCTTCATCGGGGCTGGTCCTTGGTACGGCTGGGGCCTTCCGTGGGGATGGGGCGGTTGGGGTTGGCGCGGAGGCTGGGGTTGGAACCGCGGCTTCGCAGGTCGTGGTTTTGTCGGCCGCGGCTTCGCCGCTCGTGGTTTTGCCGGGGGCCGCGGCTTCGCCGCTCGTGGTTTTGCCGGCGGCCGCGGCTTCGCTCGTGGTCCGGTGGGAGGCTTCCATGGTCGAGCGGCCGGCGGATTCCACGGCGGCGGATTCCACGGAGGTGGTGGATCCCACGGTGGGGGCGGTGGACGTCGCTGATCGGAGCTGCCATCGGTTAAGGATGGTTTGGCTGACGGGGAAAACCCGCCAGCCATTTTCTTTGCACTGGATTCGGCTCGCTGTTTGACTTCATCGCCGACCTTGTCATTCGTTGGTAAAGCGCAGCGAACGGGCGAAAAGGGCTATACCGCGGCTCGTCTTTCTTGCTAGAATGTGCGCTTCGTA
>JASHRB010000040.1 GCA_030037575.1 Candidatus Sulfotelmatobacter sp.
GGCGGCCGGAAACCAGTTTTCCAACTTCCCCCTGCGAATTTTCCGGCGCCACCAACAGGTGTTCTTCCTGTGGAACCCGCCCCCAATCGTAATTCAAGGTGAGTTGGTCGCGGTAAAACGTAAGCCCGTATTCGAGCTCGCGAGGAACGTGATAAACGGCAAGCGGCAGGCGACGCATTT
Organism: Candidatus Sulfotelmatobacter sp.; assembly: GCA_030037575.1. Lineage (GTDB taxonomy): Bacteria > Acidobacteriota > Terriglobia > Terriglobales > Acidobacteriaceae > Sulfotelmatobacter. The sequence goes on from JASHRB010000040.1 coordinate 181, forward strand.
CGATGCCCGTGATTTCAGTAGCCAGCCGACGGGCGGAAAGTGTGCCGTCGATGGCCGTCGATCCCAGCTTGAGTACCGCTCCTACGGTGAGGATGACGGGAATCAAAGTGACGAAACGCAACATGCGGACGCCATTTTTTCCTGCCAGGGTGAGCGCAATGCCGGCGCATAAAACCAAGGCAACGGCCAAGGCCACAAACATCGGTTTCCCGCCGGGAAGGCGAGGTTGCGCGATCAGATAAGCGATGAGCAGCCCCGGGACAATGGGTGCGGAAGCAAAAAGCGCGTGCAGCAAGACCAGCCATGTCGCCGGCCTGCCCTGGTCCTCATCCAGCTTTTGCCGCAGGTATTCCGTCAGAAGAATGGCTCCTCCCGGAACGGTCGGAAGCATGTAACCCGGCAATTTCGATTGGGAAAGGGAAAAGAACAGGGCGGGGACCACCAGCCAGCAGAGGGCGAAAATTGCCAGCCGGTTTCTCGGAGCGCGGCGATCGTCACTCCCGGCGCGTCGACACATCCACTCCAGCCGAGCCGTTCGTGCGGCGCCCGCCCCGGCTAACACCGTCCAAGGAACCAGGGCTAAAGCCACGACCGGCAGGTAATACCAAAAAGGCTGCGTGTGATGATACAGATTTTCAGAGAAGCGACCGAGATTCTGTTCGAGAATAAATTCATGGAAAAATAGGGGATGGTGCATCTCGACCGCCGCATACCAGGGCAAAGCGACCGCCGAAAACAATAAAATTCCCGGCAGCCAAAGCGTTTGCTCAACCAAACTCAACTCGCGCATGGCGGCCGCATAGACCGTGATCAGCAAAGCCGCGAGGAAAGGCGCAACCGGACCTTTGGCCAGCATGCCCAGGGCAATAAAGAAGAAAAATGCCGCCAGCAAAACCTTTTTTTTACTTTCGTGCCAGGCCCACCAGGCGAGCATGGCAATGGTAAACGCGGCGGTCAGCGGCATGTCTGTCGAAGCGGCTCGAGCGTAGCCCACCATGGCCGCGCAGGAAGCCACGATCAGCGCACCGTCGAGTTCCATCCCGCGGCCAAAGCGCCGCAGAAAAAAGTAGAGGGCCAGAACCAGCAGCGTGGCGTCGAACGCCGAGGGCAGGCGCGCCGCCCAGTCCCTGACCCCGAAAACCTTGTAGGCAATCATGGCCTGCCAGTAATACAGCGGCGGTTTCTCCAGCCACGGCTGGCCCCCGAGAGTGGGGGTGATCCAATCGCGACGCTCCAGCATTTCGCGTGCGACTTGCGCGTAGCGCGGCTCATCGGCACCGATCAGGCCGAACTGCGCGAGGCCGTAGAAAAACAAAAACCCGCAAAAGCCCGCGAGCAGGAGCGCATCGGTGCGGGAGCGAGAGGTCATCGCGGCGGAGTTTTCAAAGGATCAATCTGCATCGAGGAATTGCCGCCGATTTTGCCACCGTCGATGGTTGCCTTTCTCTGGTGTTCGCTTTGCACTCAAACCCTCGGCCATCAAAAATCGACCATTCTCACTGCACCACCGGCCCGTGACGCAGCATTTCCAAAATCTGTCCCAGGGCGTGAGGCAAGGGACCATCCAGCGAACATCCGCTGGCACATGGATGGCCGCCGCCGCCGAAGTGTTCTGCCACCCGCGCCACATCCAGTTTTCCTTTGCTGCGCAGGCTCACACGAAAACGTCCATCGGGAAGCTCGCGCAGGAATGCCGAAACTTCGACCTCCCCAATCGAGAGAACGTAATTCACAAGACCCTCGCAGTCTTCGTCCTTCGCATCCCAGCGTCTCATTTGCTCCTGGGTCACCCAGGACCAGCCTATGTGGCTTTCGGTGTTGAGATTGCGCAGGGCCTCGCCGAGCAATCTCATTTTGGCAACTGAGTGCGCAAAATAAATGCTGCGAGCGCAGTGGGAAGGGTCGGCGCCGGCCAGCACCAGCTCGCGCGCCAGCGCGAACGTATACTCGTTGGTTCCTTCAAACATGAAGGATCCGGTGTCGGTCATGAGCGCGGTGTAGAGGCAGGTTGCGATCTCCGGCGAAAAAGGAGTTCCGGCTTCACGCGCCAGGCGAAAAACCATTTCGCCGGTCGCCACCGCTTGCGGATCGATCCAGTTCACGTGAGCAAACGGCCGCCCGCTGACGTGATGATCGATGCTGATGAGAAACCGATGTTCGAGACCTTCCAGTCGTGTGCGGTGAATGCTGTCGCATTCGAGAATAATCGCGGCTTCGTAATTGCCGGAAACGCGGTTGGCTTGCAACACCTGGTCGGCAAAGGGCAGCGCGCGATAAATGCGTGGCACGCCATCGTGCAGGACAACATCGGCGCGTTTGCCCATGGCCCGCAGCACCTGGCAACAGGCGAGCGCCGAGCCGATCGCGTCGCCATCGGGACGAGCATGCGAAGTCAGCACGAAGCGGTCGCGCTGCTCGATTTGGTGGAGAACGTCCTGCAACATGGCTACGCCTTTTTCCGGTTTGCTGCCGCAATCGACTTCGATCTCTTCTTGGCCCGCGCGAGCAATTCTTCGACCCGCGCCCGCTCTCTTTCGGAACGGTCGAGTCGAAAGAACAAATCCGGAGCGCGCCTCATTCCTAAGCGTGGAACCAGCTCATGCCTGATGTATTCTTTCGCTGCCAGCAGTCCCTCGAGGCTGCGCTCGGCCTCACGTTGGTCACCGTCTACCTCAACCAGAACGTGCGCCGAACGGCCGTCCTCCGACAGCTTGACGGCAGTCACCCGCACCAACCCGATGCGCGGGTCGGCCAGTTCGCCTTCCACAAGCGTTTCGATTTCCTCGCGCAAAGCTTCGCCCAGCCTGCCGCGATGATGCTGAACCCCGCGCCGTTCCACATTCACCCCGAGGTAAAACGCTTGAGAATATCAGAAAATAAGCCGCCCATGTTGGCCAGGAAGTGCTATTGTCGCGCAGAAACGCAGACGGTGGTAAGTACAGAGGTAACGCGAGGATACGGACGTGTCCCTTGCGGGGAAAGGCAAATGGTGAAAGCTGTTCTCCGCACCCGGAGCAGGGCTTTACGACTGTTTTCCGCGCTGGCCAATTCTCGCCGGTTTGTTCCAGCCTGAATACACAACCGGCATGGCGGTGGGTGCGGATTCTGTTTTGGGCCTTTCTGCTCCCTGCTTGTTCGTGGGCGCGACTGGCCGCAGCAGCTGCTTTCGGCGGGTTTTCATCACATTCGGAGGAGCCTCATTCTAGCTCTCGAAGGTTGACGGCTTATCCTCGGGCGAGAGGCTCGGGTTGAATACGCGCATCTACGCCCTCCCCAGCTGGGGCTACCATCCGCCGGGAGGGCGGGCAGAGCGTGTAAGCAGAACGGTGCGTACGGGGAATGGTGAAGCGGCCACTCGCCGACCGATGTGGCTGGATAAGCGGAAGCCCGGTGACAAGCGTGTTTCGGGCATCCCCGACGTCGACTTCGGCGGGCAGCGCCTTAGCGGAACCGGTGTGGTCCGGTATCGAGGGAAAAGAAGCTCTCGAGATGCGCATGACGGTTGCCGCTGCGCCGGACCCCGGGAGGGACAACTCGTCTACAGATATTCGACGAAGGTATCGTCCACTTCCGCCCCGTGGTTGTTGGCAATGCGCGCAGCTGCGCGCTCGACGTTCTTCATTAATCCATCCAGGTAGTCGCGCGATCCGGAGATGCTGACCACTCCAATGGTGGCGCGATTCCAGACATTGCCGGGATCAAGTTCGGCGACGGAGACGTTGAAGCTGGCACGCAATCGGTCTTTCAGGCTGCGCACCACCTGCCGTTTGTCTTTGAGCGAATGCGCCGCCTCTATGTGGAGTTCGAGAGTGAGGGAGGCAATCATTCAGAGGTTAGGGATCAGAGGCCAGGGATCGGTAGCGACCTCTCCCCACTGACCTCCAGCTCCACTCAAGCAATCACTTCCGCCGCAATTCTCTCCGTGGCAAAGGCTTCGATGACGTCGCCGATTTTAATGTCGCCGTAGTTCGAGATCGAGATGCCGCACTCCATGCCGTTGGTCACCTGGCTGGCGTCGTCTTTGAAGCGGCGCAGAGAGCCGACTTTGCCTTTGAAGATCTGCACGTTGTCGCGCAGCAGGCGCACTTCCGAGTCGCGCTTGACCAGGCCATCGGTCACGCGGCAGCCGGCCACCGCGCCAACCTTCGGGATGCGGAAGACATTGAGCACTTCGGCCCGGCCCTGGTAGTGCTCTTTGAAGGTGGGTTCGAGCAGTCCGCTCATCGCGCGCTTGATCTCGTCCTGCAGTTCGTAAATGATCGAGTGCAGGCGGATATCGACTTTTTCCTGCTCGGCGAGTTCCTGCGCCTTGCGCTCGGGCCGCACGTTGAAGCCGATTATGATGGCGTTCGATGCCGAAGCGAGCAGAACGTCGGTTTCGGTGATCGCACCCACGCCAGAACGGAGCAGCTTGAGACGAACCTTGTCGTTCGAGAGTTTGCCGAGCAGGTCGGTGATAACTTCGACCGAGCCCTGCACATCGCCTTTGAGAATGACGTTGAGTTCTTTGGTGCCGGCGGTCTTGATTTGTTCGGCGAGGCCTTCGAGCGACACGCGAGAACTCTTTGCCAGCGCGGCTTCGCGAGCCTTTTGCTCGCGGTACTCGGAAATGCCCCGGGCTTTGTCGCGGTCGGCCACAACCACGAATTGATCACCGGCCTGCGGCAGCGATTCCATGCCAAGAATTTCGACGGGCGTAGCAGGCGGTGCGGTTTTCAACTGCGCGCCGCGATCGTCGAACATGGCGCGCACTTTGCCGTAGACGTTGCCCACGACAAAATTATCCCCGGCGTTCAAAGTCCCGTTTTGCACCAGGACGGTGGCCACGGGGCCACGTCCGCGATCGAGTTTCGCTTCCAGCACGACGCCGGTGGCCGCGCGTTCGGGAGTGGCTTTCAACTCGGCCAGATCGGCCACCAGGCAGATCATCTCCAGCAGCAGATTGAGATTCGTTTTCTGCTTGGCCGAAACGTCGACAAATACCGTCTTGCCGCCCCATTCTTCCGGGACCAGCCCGCGATCCGCAAGCTGTTTCTTAACCCGATCGGGTAAGGCATCCGGCTTGTCGATCTTGTTTACCGCAACAATGATGGGGACTTCCGCCGCGTGCGCATGATCGATGGCTTCGAGGGTCTGCGGCATCACCCCGTCGTCAGCGGCAACCACCAGCACCACAATGTCGGTGGCCTTCGCTCCGCGAGATCTCATGCGCGTGAAGGCTTCGTGGCCGGGCGTATCGAGGAAAACAATTTCGCGTCCGTATGCGGGAGAATCTTTGTCGGCGATGCGCACCTTGTAGGCGCCTATGTGCTGGGTAATGCCTCCGGCTTCGCCTTCGGCCACGTTGCTGGCGCGGATCGAATCGAGCAGCGTGGTTTTTCCGTGATCGACGTGGCCCATGATGGTGACGACGGGAGGGCGCACGCTGGTTTCCGGAGCAGACTCTTCCGCGGAAGCGGCCGCATCGATCTCTTTTGCGGTCTGCTCCTCAAAGGTGATCACGTTCGTATCCGCGCCGAAGAACCGCGCCATTTCGCTGGCCAATTCGGCATCGAGCGTTTGATTGATGGTGGCAAACACGCCGCGCGCGAGCAGGCGCGAGATCAGATCCTTGGCCCTGATCTCAAGCTTCTCGGCCAGATCCTTTACGCTGATTCCTTCGGTGATGGTGATGCTGCGGGTGATCGGCAAAGGCTCGTTCGAGACCACCATGCGCGGCGGAGGCACGTAGCCCTTCATGGGGCCTTCTTTGACTCCGCGCGGAACGTAGCGTTGACCGGGACGGCGCGCCGGCGCACCGGGGCGGCTACCGGGACGCGGTGGCGCTCCTGGCGGAGGCAGCGCAGGGCCGACCCCGATGGGACGAGTGCCCATGGGCGCTTGGCGCGTGGGATGCATCGGCCTTCGCTCGCCCGGCCGCAACGGAGGGCGGGCGGTTCCCGGCGCCGCACTGGCCGGCACAGCCGGGCGGCGCTGGAAAATCGGCTGGCCGGGCACAGGACGGCCGGGAGCGGGACGATTCGCGCCGCCGATGGGAACTCCAGGCTGTACCGTCGCCGTGGGACGCGCCGGAGCCTTGTACACCGGCCGAGGCCCGGTCTGAGGAACGATCATGCGCGGGGGAGGACTGGTGGGAGCGGCGGGCGCCTGCGCGGAGAAAAGCGCAGGCGAGGCAGACGCCGGAGCCGCGGCAGGCGAAGCTAGCGGAGGCGGCGATGGCGGCGCCGAAATCGGCCGCGCGGGCGGGGCGATGGCGGCGGAACCTGCCGGCGGCGTGGCGGTTGCACGAGGCGCCACGACCGGCGGTGGGAGCACCGCAGGCGCAGAGGGCGGAACCATGGGCTTGGTCGCGGGCGCGACGGTTGCCGGTCGCGGCACGCTGGCCAGCGGCGCAAGCGAAGGCTTCTCTAGCGGAGCCGCAGACGGGGTGACCACACGCGGAGGCGCCGGCGGGGCGGCGGCTTCTTTGCGCTGGGTGATGGCCTTCAAAACATCCCCGGGGCGGGAGATGTTCGACAAATCAATTTTGGTTTTGATTTCTTCGTCGCTGCGACTCTGCCGCGAAGCGGTCTTTCCGGCGGGAGACGACCCTTCGGCCGCAGAGCGCAGGTACGCTCGAACTTTCTCGGCTTCGTGCTCTTCCAAAGAACTGGAGTGCGTCTTCTTCTCGGTCACTCCGACAAGCGGAAGCGTATCGAGAATGGCTTTGCTCTTGACTTCCAGTTCCCGGGCAAGATCGTTGATGCGAACCTTACTCATCCGGCCTTTCGTTTCTCCGTGTTGTAGTTAGGTCTTCATTGCGACCTCACGGAGTCTGTATTCTTGGTTTCACGCGGTTCGAATCATGCCAGCGTGTCATCACTATTCTCTGGTTTGGGAAGCGGATTCCGCTTCCGGCGCCGGCTGAGGGGAAGTCTCAGCCGGTTGTTCGTACCCATTGGAGGTAGAGGTTTGCGCTGGGACGGCCGACCCGGCCTCCGCCGTCTGCTCGCCTGAAACTTCCCCGGCCGCGACCTCGTCCCCACCGGCCAAGGATTCTGGCGCGGGCTCGGTTTCA
>JASHRB010000590.1 GCA_030037575.1 Candidatus Sulfotelmatobacter sp.
CGCACCAGATTGCCGGTCTGCGATTGCAGCTCTCTCTGCGTCGTAATTAAGGACTGCACCTGCGCGCGCAGTTCGCCGTAGGCCACGCCCCGGACGGCTTCCATCTGCTCGATCTGCGCATCCACTTTATTCAGCGAATCGCGCACAGGAGCGACCAAGTCAGCCACGGCTTTTTGTCGCATTTCGAGATCGCCGCACGCTTCGGTCTGAAAGCGCTCCAGGCTTGCTTTAGCCAGAGTAAGAAACGACAAGCTATTGCTTTTCAGCGCGTCCGCCGCCAGCGCGTTGAAAGCATTCCGCAATTCTTCTCCGGCGCGCGTCACCAACTCAATCTTTTCGCTGCTGGCCTTTCGTTCCGACTCGAGTGCCGATTCGGCCCTCGCCTTTGCCTCGACCAAACCGGTGTGAGCCTGCAAAAGTCGCGCCTGGCTTGCCTTTTCAGCCGCCAATTCCTTTTCTATGAGGGACAAACGGGCGCTCAAGGCGGCAGCGCGCGAGCGCAGCGCCAGCCAGGCAATCAAGCTTCCAAACAGAAGGCCGATGACCCCTACAGCACCTGGTCCCATAGCGAAGGTAACTTCTCAGCGCGGATTTGACCTTCTAGCGTAGCACCAGCGGCAAGTTTTGAGCCGGAACTCGCAGCCCTCCCAGAGTCGCGACGGTAGGCACAAACTGATGCCACGAGGCCAAACAGTCGATTCCGGCGTTCCGACCCGGGCAGATCGTAAATTCACGCAGGGGAGGGCATTGGGCGAAAAACTCGCCTTAACTGCTCTGCTGGTCGTGGGCGCGGCATGCCTCCCGCCGTCCTCAGGATTGATGGCTTCCGCCGGGCAGTCCGATGATGCGGGCAAACCCTCGGCCGGCGTGGCTTTGCGACCGGCCGCTGCCGCAGCCCCAGACATGCCCTTCACCGAATTTGACTCGAATGCCGAGCAGGTACTGTTTGACTTGGCAAACCAGGCCCGATCACAAGCGGGGGTTGCAGCCTTGACCCTCGATCGAGGACTCATCCACGCGGCGCGACTCCACGCTCTGGCAATGCTTTCGGCGCATCAGCTTTCGCACCAGTTTGCTGGGGAGCCTCCGCTGCCCCGGCGGCTCGCCGATGCAACCCGGATCCAGCTCGAGCGCGAAGGCGAAAACGTCGCTTTCGACTACGACGCCGCCGACGGACACAAACACCTCATGCTGTCGCCTGCGCACCGCGCGAATCTGCTCAACGCCAACTACAACGTGATCGGACTGGGAGTGGTGCGCGGCGGGGACCGGCTCTATATCGTCCAGGATTTCGGCCACGCTCTTCCCGCCTATTCTGTGGCCGAAGTGAAGGATAAGATTGCAGCCGCGGTGGTGCTGGCTCGTCATCAGGCCAAACGGCCGGATCTCGCGCGCCGCGGCTCCCCTGCCAGCGATGGTGCCGCGTGCTCTATGGCGCGGTCGGACAAGCTCGGCGCTTCCGCTGTTCAGCAACTGCCACAACATGACACGGTTTTGACCTACACCACGCTCCACCCCGAGACGCTGCCGGCAAACTCCGCTGACGTGCTCTCCAGCCGCAATCTGCGCGGCTTCTCGGTGGGCGCATGTTATGCCCGCACCGGAACCTACCCCACGGGCGTGTATTGGGTGGTGCTCACGCTGGAGTAAGCAGGCGTTGGTTCGGCGGCAAGAGTAGGTCGCCCGGCCTGATCAATCCCCGGGGTTCACGGCGGTTTCCCGGTATATCTTGATCCAGTGGTTCCGGATCTTGGGCCTCGCCCGCTTGCCGTTCTGATCGAAGACAATCAGATTTGTCTCCTCAAGCGGCATGTGGCAGGCAATACAGTTGCTGTCCGTCTGATGACTCCGCTGGGGAAACATGGCCGTCTCCGGCTTATGGCAGCTTAGACATCGTTCTGAAAACGCCGCCAGGTCGTGCTGCACCGAATGTACGTCATGGCAAGTAAGGCAAGTCAGATCTGATTGCTGATAGCAACGGCTTCTTTCGAGCAGTTCGACCTGACTGCCGTGAACGTCGATTGGCACAGCCGGATTGGGATCAGGCAATTTGAGGTATCGATCGAGCCGATCGCCAGGAACGTAGGAAAACGGCGCTCGCAGTGGATCGCCGGCCCCGGCGTGGCACCATGCGCAAAGATCCATTTGGCGGTCACGGGAAAAACCTGCCGGGTTAGCAATGTCGGCGTCCGGGCTTGCCGGGGATCGTGCCGTGTGGTGTCGGATGTGAACCTTCCCCGGGCCGTGGCACTTTTCACAGGTGATGCCAAGAACAAAGCCGTTCCTGCTGTAGCGGTTGACCGGAGGCGCCATTGAGTGGAAGTAGGTCGCATGGCATTCCAGACAACGGGGTATGACAGGCCGGTTGAAGTTTGCGACGCCGTCACGGTATCCGGGGCTGTTGACCCAGCCCAGTTCCCTCCAATAAGAGACCGGCAGTTGAAAAAGATCGTCTCCTTTCCAAAACAAATATGTTTGTCCTTTTCCGCCGGACCCGATCACGCAGGCAAATCGTTCGCTGCGCTGGCTGATGAACGGCGCGGCTCCCGCCACGGCCGTCTGAAAGAAATCGTTTCCTTTCTGCTCCATGCGGAAAAATAATTCGGGATTAGCGGTCTTCATCACATTACTGCCAGGTGCGAAGCCGCCCAGGATAGAACCCGGTTGCGGCAGCCGAGATGTCAGAGAGTGAGCCGTTTGATGGAAGGCTGCTGCTTTTTCCGCGTGACAAGGCTGACATGCCGCATCGCCGGCGGAATCCTCGGAAAAGTCCGGCTTCTCCGCGTGTTGGGCGGAAAGTTCAATCGCTCGGGAGTGTGGCCCAGTTTGTGACTGACCATTCTTGACAGCCACCGACGAAAGCGCAATAAAGATCGCCGCGTATGTGTATACAGTCATCCTTCGCGGAGGCAAAAAACCGGGGCATGATCGGCGGCGAGACGGCACCGTCGCTTCCGGCAGCATAAACCCCACCATCCGCGAGATTCAAATCACTTTATTCACTTTATTGCCACGCTGTAGTGGGAGGCGATCACCTGCCATTTTCCCTCGCTCTTCATCCAGACGTCGGTGAAGCGGTCGTGGTAGTCGTAATGCTTTCCATCATCGTCGCCGCGCTCGTGGTAGGCGCCGGTCACCACCGCAGCGTTGCCGTGCATCCGGACTTTGATATCCGACATTTCCGCCACGTCGACATGCACGGAGGACTCGGCGCTGTGGCTGATATAGCCGGTCTTGCCGTAGGTCGCGCCATTCTCGACGGTGATCACGAAATCGTCCGCCAGCAGCGAGGAGAGAATGTCAACCTGGCGCTGTTTGTAGGATTCCGTCCACTTCAGTTCCAGACTGCGAATGGTGGAAACATCGTCCTGCGCCGGCAGAGGCGGGACCAGCCAGGTCAGAAGACAGAACGCAAACACCCCGGGAGTTCGGATTTGCATGGTTGTGTGTCGCACAATTTCCGCTGCTGCACAAGTTCCTTGTCTGGGCCACAGTCGGCCGTTTCGAGACTCGTCCTCGGCAGTTGCCCGCGAGCCCGTGGGAAAGGCATCCGCGCATGCAGCCAGGCAGCATGCGCCCCCTGCTGTGCTAACCTTCCCTTGCCCTCGTCTGCGATCTGCTATGGGAGCCTCGCAGCCACTCCGCCCCGATCCCGCCCCGGAAGCCGCAACTCCGCGGCCCATCCGCATCGGCACCGCCGGATGGTCTTATAAAGACTGGGAAGGCATCTTCTACCCTCCGGGCATGAACCGCCGCAAAATTCATCCTCTCGAATATCTCGCGCGCTTCTTCGACACCACCGAAATCAACACCTCATTCTACGGACCGCTTAAGCCCGAGCTCGGCAAACTCTGGTCGCGCAAAGTCGCCGCCGTAAACCGAGATTTTCTTTTCACCGCCAAGCTTTACCGCGCCTTCACCCACTCGCCTGTCGCCGTCATGGAGCCCACTTCCGCCGCGACCATCCGCCCCACCGACCAAGACGAGCGCCTCACGCGCGAAGGCCTCGACGCCATCGCTCACCAAGGACGCCTGGGTGCGCTGCTCATCCAGTTTCCGGTCTCGTTCAAAAACACCTCGCTCAACCGCGAATACCTCGAGCGCCTGCTGCGCCAGTTCATCGAATATCCGCGGGTCGTCGAGGTGCGGCATTCGAGCTGGAACGATGCCGCCACGCTCGCCGCCTTCACCCAGCAGAACATCGGATTCTGCAACATCGATCAGCCTCTGCTCGGACGCTCCCTGGCTCCCACCGAGCATGTCACCGGCAGCATCGGCTACGTCCGCCTGCACGGACGCAACTATGAGCAGTGGTTTGACTCCGACCACCGCAACGATCGCTATAACTATCTCTACAGCGAGCGCGAACTGGCCGGATGGAAAGACCGCATCATCAAGGTCGCCGAAAAAGCCCAGGCCACGTACGTGATCACCAACAATCACTTCGAAAGCAAAGCCGGAGTGAACGCGCTCGAATTGAAAGCCATGATCAGCGGCGGCCGGGTTTCGGCTCCGCCGACTTTGATTGCCGAGTATCCGGAGCTGAAAAAGATTGCCGATGGGGCGGAGGATGACGGAGAAAGAAGGTCGCTGCTGCCCTTCCCTTGAGATCTCATTGCGAGTAGTCGGGGAGTGCCGGCGAACCTGCTTTCCGTCCTCCCTCCTGCGAGGGCGAAGTTCCAGCGGGAGAACGCGAAACGGAGTGGATTGCCTGGGGACGACTATGGGCCGAGAAGCAGCTTCCTGGCCGTTTCCGGGGGATCGGCGGGAAGGGCATTTTTGTGGGTTATCGATGACGGCTGGGCGTCAGGGCGATGGCGGTCGGCGGAAAGCTGCGAGCTATCTTCCCGCCACGGCGTGGTCGCTCATTCTGCGCTTGTTATAGCGCAGAGCAACGTTCATATACACACAGCCAAGAGAAGTTTCGAAGCAGATCATCAGCGCTTCCACGTCTTCGCTGGTTTTGTCGCCCTCTTCGGAGGTTACCAAGACAGGCGGATGGACGCGGAAGTGAAAGCCCTGGTCGTTGAGCGCGGAGACGGCGTTGCCCACAACCTGGTTGGCCAATTCGAAAATGGTTTCTTTGATCAATGCATCCGATTCAGGCAGCTCCGCGCCGGCGTAATGGCTGGCCACGCGCACCGCGGTTTGCGGCTCGAGATCGAGCACGATGCGGCCTTCGATGTCCCCGGTGAGCGCCACCATGCCGGCCACGCCCTTGCGGCGATACGCAGCCTCTTCCATCGAGAGGTTGCCGACCTTCGTCGCGCCTTGAAGCCCTTGCGACAGCACGGCATCCGCCGCGTTGATGAAAGGCTGAATCAGATCCATCTTCATGAGACTAGGCCCCCGCGCCGGCCGTGCTTGTGACCGCGCCATCTTCTCCCAGAACGTACTTAATCACTTCATACAGGACCTCGGGCTTGACCGGCTTCTGCACGAAATGCCTTGCCCCGCGCTGCAGTGCGGCGACGATGTTTTCCTGGTAGCCGACCGAAGACACCATAACCACCCGCGCTTCGGGATGGGCCTGTACGATCTTCTCGGCGGCTTCGATGCCTTCCATTTGGGGCATGGTGATATCCATGAGCACGATGTCGGGATGGGTGCGTTCGAATTCGCTGATGGCCGTCAGGCCATCGCCGGCCTCCGCGGCCAGTTGCCCGCCGAAACTCTCGATCATGCGGGCAAGATTCTTGCGCGCGAAGACCGAATCGTCCACGATCAAGTAACGGACCGGCTGCCCGTCCTTGCTCCGTTTTACTGGTGCGAACTGCTCCATAACAGCCTCCTCAAACAGATTCCATCACGGCGTTTTTCCGCCGCACAGATAACCGCGGTCCTACAGCTTTTGCGACATCCGCTACGATCCGGCGTGAACCGCCTTGCCGGTGCCGCTCCTGCCGGCTTCGTCGCGGGTGCAAATGGTTTGCAGCGTCGACGCGAGCACATCCAGGGCGACCACTCGTATGGCATAGCCGCGTTCGATGGCGGCCTTGGGCATTCCGAAGACCACGCAGGATTCCTCATTCTGAGCGATGGTCAATCCACCCGCCTTCTTCACCGCGCCCAGGCCTTCGGCGCCGTCGTCGCCCATGCCCGTCATCAGCACCGCCACCGCTTGCGAACCGAACTCTTCGGCCACACTGTTGAACAGGACGTCGACGCTCGGCCGGTGGCCGTTGACCCGCGCTTCATCACTGAGCACAACCACATCTCCCATGGTCAAGCGCTTCACGCGCAGATGGCGGCTTCCCGGACAAATCAGCACGCGACCAGCCTGCAGGATATCGCCCGATTGCGCTTCTTTTACCGGCAACGAGCAGATTTCATCGAGGCGCCGCGCAAACATGTCGGTGAATCCCTCGGGCATGTGCTGCACGATAACAATCGATCCGGGAAAATCCGGCGGCAGCTGGGCCAGCAGAAATTCGAGCGCTTGCGGGCCGCCGGTGGAAACGCCGATGGCCACGATTCGGCTGGGAGATCCCTTAGCCGAGACCGCTTTCTCCGGCTTGGGTGGAAGGCCGGTCAGGATGCGTGGTTTCAGTTTGCATTCGGCCGCAGCTTTGATCTTGGCGATCAGTTCTTTGGAAGTCTCGGCCATGTGCGCCGAGGCGTCGCGCGGCTTGGTGACGAAATCGAAGGCGCCCAAGGCCAGCGCTTTCATCGTGACGGAGGCGCCGTCGGTCGAGTGG
>JASHRB010000591.1 GCA_030037575.1 Candidatus Sulfotelmatobacter sp.
TGGCTTCGAACTTGACCGGCCAGGTGCGCAACATCGCGGAAGTCGCCACCGCCGTGGCCCACGGCGACTTGTCGCGCAAGATTACGGTCGACGTCCGCGGCGAGATTCTCGAACTCAAAGACACGCTGAACACCATGGTCGACCAACTGCGTTCTTTCGCATCGGAAGTCACGCGCGTGGCCCGCGAAGTCGGCACCGACGGCAAACTCGGTGGACAGGCGCAGGTGCCCGGCGCCGGCGGCACGTGGAAGGACCTTACCGATTCGGTGAACTCGATGGCCAGCAACTTGACCGGCCAGGTGCGCAACATCGCCGAGGTGGCCACCGCCATTGCCAACGGCGACTTGTCGAAAAAGATCACGGTCGACGTCAGCGGCGAAATTCTGCTGCTGAAAGAAACCATCAACACCATGGTGGACCAGCTCAACGCCTTCGCCGGCGAAGTGACGCGCGTGGCCCGCGAAGTGGGAACCGAAGGGCGACTGGGCGGTCAGGCCAACGTGCCCGGCGTGGCCGGCACCTGGAAGGACTTAACCGACTCTGTCAACTCGATGGCCGGCAACCTTACCGGCCAGGTGCGCAACATCGCGGAAGTGACCACGGCGGTGGCCCGCGGCGATCTGTCGCGCAAAATCACCGTCGATGTGAAGGGCGAAATTCTCGAACTCAAGAACACCATCAACACCATGGTGGACCAGCTGAACGCCTTCGCCGCCGAAGTGACGCGCGTGGCCCGCGAAGTGGGAACCGAAGGCAAGCTGGGCGGGCAGGCTCAAGTGCCGGGGGTGGCCGGAACCTGGAAAGACCTCACCGACAACGTGAACGTGATGGCCGCCAACCTCACCGAGCAGGTGCGCGGCATCGTCAAGGTGGTGACCGCGGTCGCCAACGGAGAACTGACCCAAAAGTTAACGGTGAACGCCAAGGGCGAAGTGGCGGCGCTCGCCGAAACCATCAACAACATGACCGGCACCCTGGCCACCTTCGCCGATCAGGTGACCACGGTCGCCCGCGAAGTCGGCGTGGAAGGCCGTCTCGGCGGTCAGGCCAACGTTCCCGGCGCGGCGGGCACGTGGAAAGATCTCACCGGCAATGTCAACCTGCTGGCCGATAACCTCACCAACCAGGTGCGCGCCATCGCGGAAGTTGCCACTGCCGTCACCAAAGGTGACCTCACGCGCTCCATTCAAGTAGAAGCCAGCGGCGAAGTTGCGGAATTGAAAGACAACATCAACACCATGATTGACAACCTCCGCCTCACCACCGACCGCAACACCGAGCAGGACTGGCTCAAGACCAACCTGGCGCGCTTCACCGGCATGTTGCAGGGCCAACGCGACCTGACCACCGTTGGCCGCATGCTGCTCTCGGAGCTGACCCCCCTGGTCAATGCGCAACAAGGCGTGATTTACCAGATGGGAAGTGAAGACTCGGCCGAGATGGTGATGCTCTCGGCTTTTGCGGGTGACGGCGAGGATGGCCACCTACGGCGGTTGAAAATCGGCGAAGGCCTGATCGGGCAATGCGCCGCCGAAAAACGGCGCATGCTCATCACCCACTTGCCGCCCAACACCATTTCCATTCGTTCCGGATTGTTCGAAGCCGTTCCGCACAACGTCATTGTGCTGCCCATCTTGTTTGAAGACCGGGTTAAAGCGGTGATCGAACTGGCGTCTCTCAGCTCTTTCACCACCTCCCATCTTGCATTTCTTGAACAATTGACGGCCAGCATCGGCATCGTGCTCAACAGTATCGAGGCGACCATGCAGACCGAGGGACTGCTGAAACAGTCCCAGCAGTTGGCTACGGAACTCCAGATGCAGCAAAAGGAGCTGCAGCAGACCAACGAACAACTGGCGCAGAAAGCGCAGCAGCTGGCCGAACAGAACGTGGAAGTCGAACGCAAGAACCAGGAAATCGAGCAGGCGCGCCGCGCTTTGGAAGAAAAAGCCAAAGAGCTGGCGCTCACTTCCAAGTACAAATCGGAATTTCTGGCGAACATGTCGCACGAGTTGCGTACTCCGCTCAACAGCATTCTCGTGCTCGGCCAGCAACTGAGCGACAACCCCGATGGTAACCTGACGCCCAAGCAGGTGGAGTTCTCCCGCACGATTCATGGCGCGGGAACGGACCTGCTGAACCTGATCACGGACATTCTTGATTTGTCGAAAATCGAGTCGGGCACGGTCTCGGTGGAAGCGGAAGAGGTTTTCTTCGCCAGTCTGCTCGATCAGGTGGAGCGTCCATTCAAGCATGAGGCCGAAAACCGGCATCTCAGTTTCGAGGTGCAGACCGACCCGCACTTTGCCCGCAGCCTGGTCACCGACTCCAAGCGTCTGCAGCAGGTGCTGAAGAATCTGCTCTCGAACGCCTTTAAATTCACGGAAGTGGGAGGTGTCTGCTTGTCGGTGTCCGCGGCGAAGAGCGGCTGGAGCGAGGATCACCCGATTTTGGGCAACGCGGCATCGGTGGTTGCGTTTGAAGTTTCCGACAGCGGGATTGGCATACCGCTGGAGAAACAACGCATCATTTTCGAGGCGTTCCAGCAAGCCGATGCCGGAACCAGCCGCAAGTACGGCGGCACAGGCCTCGGGCTGGCGATCAGCCGGGAATTGGCAAGTCTGCTCGGGGGAGAGATCCAGCTGCGCAGCGTCCCCGGAAAAGGAAGCACCTTCACGCTTTATCTGCCCCAGACCTACGTCGGTCCCTCCACCAGCGGCGCCGCGGCCGCGGTCACCGAGGGAACTCCCTCTTCCCCGTCCCCCATAACGCTCTCCGTGGTGGAGCACCCCGTCGAAAGGATCCCCGACGACCGGGACGACTTGAAAGCGGAGGACGCGATTCTGCTCATTGTGGAAGACGATCCGCATTACGCGCGTGTGTTGTGCGATCTTTCTCGTGACAAAGGATTCAAGGTCCTTGTGGCAAGCCGCGGCGCGGAAGCCCTGCAGTTGGCGCAGCAATATCATCCCACGGCAGTATCGCTCGACGTTTTTCTTCCTGACATGCTGGGCTGGACAGTACTGAACCATTTGAAGCAGGATCCCGCCACCCGCCACATTCCTGTTCAAATGTTGACCCTCGACGAAGACCGGCACCATGGCCTGGCTCGAGGCGCATTTGCTTTCGTTACCAAACCCACCACGTCGGAGGGCCTGGAAGCGGCTCTTTCTCGCATCAAGGAATATTCCACCCCGCGGCGCAAGCGATTGCTGGTGGTGGAGGACAATGCCGCCGAGCAGCTGAGTATCCGGGAACTTCTCGGCTATGACGACATTGACGTCACCGTGGCTTCGACCGGGGAAGAGGCCATTAAGGCTGTGCATGAGTGCACGTTCGATTGCGTGGTCCTTGATCTGCGCCTGCCCGATATTTCGGGGTTCGATGTTCTCAAGCGATTCAGCGAGACTCCCTCGCTGGGCGACATGCCGGTCGTGGTCTTCACCGGCAAAGAACTTTCGCCCGAGGAGGATGCGCGTTTGCACTCCCTGGCACGCAGCGTTGTGGTCAAGGGTGTCGAGTCGCCCGAGCGCCTGCTCGACGAGACAGCCTTGTTCCTGCATCGTGTGGTCGCCGATCTTCCCCCTGAAAAGCAGCGCATGCTCGACCGTCTGCACCACTCCGACGACGCACTGGTTGGGAAAAAGGTTCTGGTGGTGGATGACGACGTGCGCAACATCTTCGCGCTCAGCAGTGTGATTGAACGTAGAGGGATGACGGTCATCACCGCGGGAACCGGACGGGAAGCCGTTGCCAAACTCGAATCCACGCCGGACATTGCCATCGTGCTGATGGATATCATGATGCCGGAAATGGACGGCTACGAAACCATGCAGGTCATACGGCAGAATTCGTTGTTTCGGCGCCTGCCCATCATTGCTCTTACCGCGAAGGCAATGAAAGGCGATCGGGAGAAATGCCTGGAAGCGGGTGCGTCCGAGTATCTCGCCAAACCGGTGAATACCGAACAACTGCTCTCCTCGTTGCGGATGTGGCTGCATCGATGAGTTGGCGTGCGCAGGCGCGAGTGCGGCAAGGCGATCGAAAGCCAGAGGACGTCAGTCATGAGTAACCACGAGAAAGTCAACATTTTGATGGTGGATGATCAGCCCGCCAAGCTGCTCAGCTATGAGGTCATGCTCGCCGGTCTGGGCGAGACCCTGATCAAAGCCGGTTCAGCCAAGGAGGCGCTGGAAATTCTGCTCAAAACCGACGTCGCGGTAGTGCTGATGGATGTCAGCATGCCGGAACTCGACGGCTTCCAACTGGCGGAGATGATTCGCCAGCATCCGCGTTTTCAGAGGACTGCGATCATTTTCGTTTCGGCCGTGCATCTCACTCATCTCGACCAACTCAAAGGCTACGAGCACGGTGCCGTCGACTACATCTCGGTTCCGGTGGTTCCGGAACTGCTGCGCGCCAAGGTCCGAGTATTCGCTGAGTTGCATCGCAAGACCCGGCAATTGGAGGCCTTGAACCGCGAGCTGGAGCACCGCGTTCTGGAGCGCACCGAAGAGTTGAGCGGCAAAGCGGAGTTGCTGTTTCAACTCAATGTGGAGCTGGTGCGCAAGAATCAGGAGCTGGATGCCATCATGCAAACTGCGCCTGACATTATTTTTAGCCGCCAGCCTGACAGTCTCAAGGACTACATCAGCGGGCGATTTTATGACTATACGGGGGCCGTTCCGGGATCGGTGAACGGGGTTGGCTGGCTGGACTATGTGCATCCGGAGGATAAGGAGCCGGCCATGACGCAGTGGATGCGCTGCCTCGAGTCTGGATTGAACTACGAGTCGGAGTACCGCATTCGTTCGCGTGACGGAGATTATCGCTGGTTCCGAGCTCGCGGAGTTCCGATTCGCGAGGACAACGGCAAGATCGTCAAATGGTATGGAACCTGCTCCGACATTCACGACAGCAAACTGCTGGAACAATCCATTCGCGACAGCGCCAGCGAACTGGAAAGGATGGTCGATCGGCGCACGGACGAGTTGCGTCGTCTTTCAATCCGGCTCATGACCATGCAAGATGAGGAACGCCGCCGCCTGGCGCGCGACCTGCATGATGGGTTGGGGCAGGAGCTCGCTGTGGTCAAGATGGTGCTGGACAAAGTGATTCTGCAGAAATCCGCTCACCCGCAGGAAGCGTGGGCGCAGGCCAGCAGCATGGTGGACCGGGCCATTCAGCAGGTGCGCACGATGTCTCACCTTCTGCATCCGCCTTTGCTCGATGAAGTCGGATTGCTGTCGGCGTTGTCCTGGTATGTGGAGGGGCTCAGCAAGCGCAGTGGCATTGAAACTTCCCTGCAAGTCCAGCCCAGCGAATTCCAACGGCTCACCGTGGAAGTGGAGACGGCCATCTTCCGCATCGTTCAGGAAGCCCTCACGAATGTCTTCCGACACGCGGAAGCAAACAAAGTGGAAATCACACTGACCCAACGAGCCGGGGTGCTGACCGTGGCCGTGCGCGACAACGGCAAGGGAATCGGCGAGAGCATAGCCGAACTGCGACCGGACAGCGTCGGCGTCGGCATCGGAGGCATGAAGCAGCGCGCCAAGGAATTTGGCGGAGAATTGAGGTTGACGAACGTGCATCCCGGAACGCTGGTGGAACTGGTGATTCCATGTGGTTCGGCGTTGCGCGAACCGAGCGTTGTTCTGGATGCATACTCCTGAAATTCTTTTGCGCCCGCTCTCGGTTGAGCTGCCAAGGCGAGTTCCAAAAGGCCGCTCTCCGATATGAAGAGGCCTCGGTGCACGAAAGTATATTCACCTTCCCCATGATCCAGTACGAACTGCTTCAAAGCCAAGGAAACAAGGCCGCAGTTGTCGTATGGTCAAAGCCGTAACCTCTATTAACTTGCTTTCAAATGGGGCGAGCCACCCCAACACTTCAAGGCTAAA